>CAIOLR010000183.1 GCA_903859135.1 uncultured bacterium
ATTCATAATAGTTCACATCAGGACCCTGAATGCCGCTTACCAATACCTGACCTGAAGTTATGGCCGTCAGCAAGCCACTCACGGGATCGATCGTGGCGCTACCCGCACCAATACCCGCTACACTAAAGCTAACGGAACCTACACTGGAAACCGTACCACCAGGAGGTGTGGGTATACTGGTCGAGGTGATCGATAGTGTACTGCCCACATTCATCGTAGTGACAGCAGTCGTACTGCTTAGCGATAAACCAGGCGTACTTCGGCCTAACGAATTAGTTGATTTTTTTTTCATATTCGTTTTTTATGGATGAGTATCGCTCCCAGTCACGCCACATTTGCAATAAACATACTTATTAAGTAAAAAGCAACATATTGCTTATTTTTTTCAATTTAAGAAATCAATATTTAACAAGAGATTAAGCAAGGTTGAGTTTTTTCGATTTTATGCTTAGCATGGTGTTTCGTAGACATAAACGAGTTAAACGCGACTACGAATTCAAGGATGGGTACTGAATTTACATGGATAGTCGGTCCTAAAAAATTGATTTTTAATTTTTTAGGATCAAAAAAATTAAAACAGCAGAGGAATGTCTCTTGGAAAAGTTGGCAGAATGTCTAGTATAAAAACCAAATTACAGTAAAAAACACATGGCATTAAAAACAGTTGGAAGTGTATGAATCTGGGAGCATTTCAATCTTAAAAAACACCATCTGACACATGATTCATACATAGGGAGTAATGAAAGTGTAGAACTGAATAGGCAAGGAGAGGTCAGTCAGATTTATGGGATAAAATATGCACCAGAGAGTGACACGGCTTTGGCATATGTCATTTTTTTATTAAAATATGGCGATTTAGATCTTTCATTTCTAAAAGCAATTTTCAATCAAATTAACCCAAAAGAAATTATAAATTTTATTGGAGACGAGACGAGACCGTACAATGACCTGTGCCAAGGATTAGTTTATACTCCCTCTGCTAATCATTTACTATTGCCTCAGCTAGTCTTCAAATTAATCCTCCATAATTTCTACCACCCGACCAACCTGTCCATCCGCTAAACGGACTTTAATTCCCCTCGAGTGAAAAGAGGAACTCGTCAACAAATCTTTCACAAAGCCTCTTGTTCTTTTACCAGTCTTTTGATCTTTCTTCAGGATAATATCCACTTCCAATCCTGGGTAAATATCTTTTCTATTTTGACCGTTCATTTTTCTTCGTATTAGAGTACTCTCGGCATCAAGTACTATTTATTAAATCGCTCCTGCATTATTTTCTCCAGTGCAAACATTTCGTCGCGCAATTTGGCTGCTAGCAGGAAGTCTGTTTCTTTGGCAGCAGTAGCCATTTCTTTTTTGGTTTTATCGATGGATTTTTGCAATTCGACTTTCGTCATGTATTGCACAACTGGATCAGCAGCCAAACTAGCGATCATGTCCTTTTCGATATATGGTTTTTGCTGGATACCTCCCTTAAAATCCATCACCGATGTTTGTTCGATAATCTCTTGCTGCGATTTGCCGACCGTCCGTGGTGTGATGCTGTGTTCCAAATTATACGCGATTTGTTTCTCTCTCCGACGATTCGTCTCATCAATCGTTACCTGCATACTTTTCGTCATTTTATCGGCATACATAATGACGCGTCCACGATCATTACGCGCAGCACGACCAATGGTTTGAATCAAGGACTTTTCAGATCGCAAAAAGCCCTCCTTATCAGCATCCAATATCGCGACTAACGAAACTTCGGGAAGGTCCAAACCCTCGCGCAGCAAGTTGATTCCAATCAAGACATCAAACTCACCGAGTCGCAACCCTCGGAGTATTTCTACCCGTTCCAACGTTTTTATTTCGGAGTGAATATACCGCACCTTAATCCCCAAACGATCCATATACTTGCTCAGCTCTTCCGACATCCGTTTGGTGAGTGTAGTCACCAATACACGATCGCCTTGCTTAATGGTTTTATCTACCTCATCCAGCAAATCATCTACCTGATTGATAGCAGGCCGCACCTCAATGGTTGGATCAACCAGCCCCGTCGGGCGGATCACTTGTTCCACCACGACCCCTTCTGTTTTAGCTAATTCGTAATCACTAGGCGTGGCACTCACATAAATGGTTTGTGGAGCCAGTGTTTCAAATTCATTAAAGTTGAGCGGGCGATTATCTAACGCGGCAGGTAAACGAAAACCATACTCCACCAAGGCTAATTTACGCGATCGATCGCCGCCGTACATCGCACGTATCTGCGGAATGGTCACGTGACTTTCGTCAATCACCATCAGATAGTCATCTGGGAAATAATCCAACAAACAAAAAGGACGCGCTCCAGGTTCCCGTCCATCAAAAAAACGAGAATAGTTTTCGATACCACTACAATAACCTAGTTCGCGCATCATCTCCAGATCATAGTTGACACGTTCTTCCAGTCGTTTGGCTTCTAAAGATCGTTTCTCATCCATCAACTGCTGCTTGCGCAACTCCAATTCCTCTTGTATCGCCCATATCGATTTGGTAAAACGATCCTTCGGCGTCACAAAAAGATTGGCCGGAAAAAGTGCGATATGTGTTGTTTTCTCCAGCGTCTTTGCCGATGCAGGATCAATCGTGCTTAACTCTTCAATATCATCCCCAAAAAAAGAAACCCGATAGGCAAAATCCATGTAGGCTGGAAAAATATCCACCGTATCACCACTCACCCGAAAGGTCCCACGACGAAAATCGGTCGTCGTTCTCGAGTAAAAAATCTCCACTAATCGGTGCAAAAAAGCATTCCGACTTATTTTAGTTCCCACCGAAAAACGAAAAATAGAATTGGCAAAATCCTCGGGATTACCCATACCATAAATACAGGAAATGGATGAAACCACGATCACATCTCTCCGCCCCGACATCAAGGACGACGTGGTACGCAGACGAAGTTTTTCGATCTCCTCATTAATTTGCAGATCTTTTTCGATATAGGTATTCGAGCTGGCTATATAAGCCTCTGGCTGATAATAATCGTAATAGGAGACAAAATAGTTGACTGCATTTTCCGGAAAAAACTGTTTGAATTCCCCATACAGCTGGGCTGCTAAGGTTTTATTATGACTTAATATAAGCGTAGGTCGCTGCGTTTGTTGAATCACATTGGCAATAGAAAATGTTTTACCAGAGCCTGTCACCCCCAGAAGTGTCTGATAATGTTCCCCACGCTCCACCCCTTCCACCAATTGCCGAATCGCTGCAGGCTGATCACCCGTGGGTACGTACTCCGATGTTAATTTAAATTTCATGCGTACCCAAAGATACGAAAGACATGCCTATCTAAAATTAACTTCGTATTAAGAGCCTGTTTAAATTTTATTCAACAATAATTTTATAGCGGATAGTTTGGTCATATATTCTGCAGAATCGATCAATAG
>CAIOLR010000184.1 GCA_903859135.1 uncultured bacterium
CTATTGATCGATTCTGCAGAATATATGACCAAACTATCCGCTATAAAATTATTGTTGAATAAAATTTAAACAGGCTCTCAGCTTTTTTCTCGGCAGACACTAAAATGAATGCCGAACTTATCCTACAAGTATTACAAAAACCGTTTCCAGACCGAGTTCCTTTACGGGGATGCCAAACAACATACTGGCTTAACTAATTACCAAGCTAGGAGTGAAAATAAATTGAGCTTTCAATTCAATCTCGCCCTTTCAGCAATCAATGTAGCTAAAGTTGTTCATTGGCTGGTATTGCCTAAAGAAAAAAGAAAAGCTTTTCCCATGAATGATATTAAAACCATGAACCACAACACGTTACTTATGCAAAGCTTTTTTTACCAAGTTCGGCATTAACCCAAAATTGCCTAAAAATCAAAACCATGTCAAAGAACTTAATATACTACGGCACTATTACCGCTTAATACTTTAACGAACTATTGCATATAAAATTTGACAAAAATCAACAAAGAGCACTACGTAAAAACTATTAGAAACTAATATATAACGGCTTTATCACTGGAGAAGCTAGCAAGCCTAAAGATGGCACCAGAGGAGATACCATGGACCACATTTTTAATATTATATAAATTTTTAAGTTAAAAAACAATTTTTTAATTACATTTACAGTTGTTTCCGAAATTATCCACAGCTTTTATTTGAGAAGATTTTTTATGAAGAAGGTCTACGTTCGCTTTTTATTTGTGATTTTTATGTTATCCAGCCTGCTTCTGAGATCGGGGTGGGGATATGCTGTCCAAAAAATTGTTCCATCTGTAGATAGTATCCAAAAAGCAGTGGGCTCATTCGATGCATACGCCAACAAACCAAGCGCCTCTAACACAAACAAAGCACCAAAGCCAACACCCCCTCCCTTTGGTAGTCTTATAGCAAATAAACCGTTCAGCTCTAGTAATAGTTTATTACAAATAACACGCGCACCATTTAATATACCATCCACCATTGATAACGAAGATGATAAAGTTTTGAATGGTGTGATTATTTTCCCCAATCCGGTTCCAATTTCTGAACAATTGAATTTAACCTATAGAATAAACAAGGATACGAATGTAACAATCAAGCTAATGGATGTCCTTGGCAACGAAATCATCACGTTCCTACCTTCGGAACACAAATCAGCTGGCGAGTGGAGCAACTCATTCCTAATCCCATCGAGACTAAATAGTGGCATGTCCTACTTTGTTGAAGTTATTGCTGGCAAAGAAATCGTTGTCAAGCGAATATCGATCATATAATCCCGATATTGCACTGCTTTTTCTCAAAAATATTCCGTTCCATGAAGATCATTGCAGTAGGGCGCAATTATGCCGAACATGCCCATGAATTAAACAACCCGGTACCTCTTTCCCCCATTATTTTCATGAAGCCAGATACGGCGGTATTGAAAGATAATAAGCCATTTTATCATCCTGAATTTTCGGCAGAAATTCATCATGAAATCGAGCTAGTGCTAAAAATAGCAAAAGAGGGCAAACATATCCCCCCCCAGTTTGCTTCCAATTATTTCGATGAAATTTCTATCGGAATTGATTTCACCGCCCGTGACATGCAGCAAAAATGCAAG
>CAIOLR010000185.1 GCA_903859135.1 uncultured bacterium
CTATTGATCGATTCTGCAGAATATATGACCAAACTATCCGCTATAAAATTATTGTTGAATAAAATTTAAACAGGCTCTAAAACAATCCATCTATTTAAGCTACACCGAGCTGCCATGAACCACTATTCTCTGCATTATTTTTCTCAATGGAATGTAGTAAACATTCCAATTTTGTCAAAAAAAGAACAGAATAGAGAACGTGAATTTAATATATCATCCCAATTTGGTTATACACCAAAAAATCCAACCTGAATACAGTACTGAGATATCGTTTTAATAAACCACTGCATAGTCTATTTCATTTTTTCAATCACTTAAAAAACAAAAAACATGGAAAAAAACACGAATCTAGCAACCAGTAGCACCTCTGCGGCGCAAGACACCTCCAAAAACTGCCAGGTAACCAATCAAACTAGTTCCGATGCCGTTGTAATTATTCCTACAACATCTCAAGATGGAAGCAACGACAGTTCGATTGCCGTTTATGATCAAAATTTAGAGATTCTAGCCACCCTTGAGGGCGGAACCGTGATTAAGGTTGGCCAAAGAGGAACTGTTGTACTGGACCAGTATTATAACGATCCAAAAACAGGTCAAAAAAACCTACTCATTGGTGTATAACCTTTTAGTAAGTTCATCCAGCTGGTACTACCCGATGGCCAACATCGGATTGATGCAAAACATTTTCGTAACCCCACCTAATTTTACTCCACAAACAGCAACCGCTGCAGAGCAACAATCTATTGCCAATGCAGACTTATTTTACCAAACCATCCAAGCATACCCCACTTCACAATTAGCTACCGACTATCAGACTGCCATGTCGGGAACGATTACCTCTGCTTCTAGCCAAGCCAATGGTAGTGCCAACTCTACCGCAAATGCATCTGACACGATTACTCAAAATGTAAATGCATTTTTTCAAGGCACCAAACAGTTTCAAAATGTAACCCTAGCAAGCCTTGTAGCTGTTGAGAGTTATTACGACAAATTCCCTTTTATATGGGCACAATACAAAAGCACAACGTATTACCTATATAGTAGCGATAGTAAAACGACCAGCTTTGTAGGCCAACTAGCCTTAACACAACCTTCAAAACTAGATTTAACACTTCCAAACGGAGGGTATACTTGCACATTTACACCAGCCAAAGATTCTAGCAATCTTAATTCAGTGGACGTGAATCCTTCTCAAGCTTTGAAGCTTACTTACTCAGGTGGTGTGTTTGTAAATGATGTCAATGTAGATATCCCAGCAGTGGCGTTAAAAGGAATATTCCAACTGAAGCGCCTTTTTACTCAAAAGCCAGCCGACACACAAATACTCCCTGTCATTACAGGTTCCGTTGAAGGCGCCACCTGCGTAGGCTTTGATCAGCCACAGCTAGAAAGCGATACTAGTTCCGACTTCTGGAATACCTTATTTCATCCAAAAAATTCATCAGAAATATTCAATTCCATCATGACCATTGGGGGAGCCATTATGATGATGCACTTTTTTGCTACCTCATTGTATGGCATGGGCAAGTGGTTGAAAAACAAACTATCTGGTGAAAAACCTACTACTGCTCAGGATGAGTTCAACAAGAAATTGGACGATTTCCAAAAAGCGATGAACGACAAAATTGACAGTGCTGTTCAAAAAATCAGCGACGGCAAAGAAGTTGCGCCTCAAAATCCGCCAGAGGCGATGAACAACCTTTCGAGAGAAAGCGGAAGTGTAGTAGACAATTTAAATGCTGGTAATCTTCAAGATGGACTTAGATCCCAATCAGAAAACCTGCAGGAACTCGCTCAATATGAATCCCAAATGAGTTCTCAACAACTACAATCTTTGGAATCAAATGCTTCTTCTATTCAGAAATCAAATGAGGCACTTAACAATGCATCCCAAGAAAATCTGAATAGCGTGGTCAACGAGCAGCAGGCGAATTTCTCAGAAATACAAGTTAACGTGAATGAACTGAGTGTCCAGTTAGACAAATCAATGTCTGAACAATCTAAAGCAAAGATTGAAGAAAACAACGCAGCAAGTAAAGAAGTAAGTGATAACATCGAAAATTCTAAAAAGAACCAAAGCGAAGATGAAGAGGCAAGGGATCCAGAGGCCAAAGATCCAATTGAGCCAGAGTTTGAATTTGCTTAAATACAAGAATACCAACGAATGGGCTTAAAGCCTATTCGTTGGTATTTAAAACTATTTTTTAGCTCAGATGGAAAAATTCCAAAAAATATCAACCTTAAAAAAACAAAAAGCCCCATGCCAAATACAGTCTATATCAATAATCAACTGAATCAAAATCTAGATATTTACACCTTTACAGTCCCTTCAGGTGCATCAGTCTCCAATCCAGAAACGATGTACCCTATCTACACCAAAGTAGGAACTGTCAATGCAAACGACC
>CAIOLR010000186.1 GCA_903859135.1 uncultured bacterium
GTCCACAGAGATTGATCTCTTCACTATAAATCTGTTTTTCAGCGGAATGAGGGAGAGGTTGAAAATGGAATCAAACGTCCTAAAAAATGAGCGGCTATCTCAATCTTTGAGATAGCCGCTCGGACAATTTAATAAATCAATAATAAGGCCTTGGCCTATAAAACTAGGGTCCTACCAAATATGCACGCGTTCATTTTCTGGACGATACATTTTATTTCCAGGTTTGATATCAAAAGCCGTATAAAATGCATCCATATTTGATAGTGGCCCATTGACACGATACATAGCTGGAGAATGTGGATCGGTGCTGATACGCATTCTTACAGCTTCATCACGTATCTTTATGCGCCACACTTGTGCAAAGGATAAGAAAAAACGTTGATCAGGACTAAGGCCATCTATTTTCTCAGTGCTCTGACCTTGCTTCGTCATTTTGAATGCTTGGTAGGCAATAGCCAAACCACCAATATCTGCGATGTTTTCGCCAAGGGTCAAATTTCCGTTGACCTTAAGATCACTCAAAACGGTGTACTTACTGTACTGATCGGCAATAGCTTGTGTTTTTGATTTAAACTGATCGGCATCCATTTTTATCCACCAATCTTTCAAATTACCGTCTTTATCGTACTGCCTACCTTGATCGTCAAAACCATGGGTCATTTCATGACCAATAACAGCGCCAATGGCACCATAGTTGATCGCATCATCGGCAGCAAAATCAAAAAAAGGAAACTGTAAAATCCCTGCAGGGAAAACAATTTCATTGAAACTTGGGTTATAATATGCATTCACCGTTGGTGGTGTCATACCCCATTCTGTTTTGTCAACTGGTTTTCCTAGTTTTTGGATCATCTCCTGGTAATCATGTCGAGCGATGGATTGCATGTTTTGATAATAAGTGGTCCGACTTATTTGTATATCATCATACTTTTTCCACTTATCAGGATAGCCGATTTTTTTCGTGAATGCCTCCAATTTAGCTAATGCACGTTGCTTCGTTTCGGCACTCATCCAGTCTAAGGTTTCGATACGTGATTGATAAACCGCTTGTAAATTATTCACTAGGGTAAGCATGCGTTGTTTAGCCTCAGGTTTGAAATAGCGAGCCGCGTATAGCTGTCCTAATAATTCGCCTAGGCTACCATCAACTGCTCTTGCCATTCTTTTCCACCGTTCTTTTTGTACTTTTTGCCCACTCAGTATTGTTCCATAAAAATTGAAATGTGCATGATCGAAATCTTTACTCATATAAGGTGCGGCATCGCTCAGTGCTTCGAACTTCACTTTTGCTTTCCAAATCTCAATGGGTCGTGTTTTAAGTAAGCTATTTAATGCTTGATAATATGTAGGCTGGCCAACTAATAATGTGTCTGTTTTTACCAACATACGATCGAATACATTTCTTAGATCGATATCTGGAATCTGCTTCTGAAAATCAGCGACAGCAAACTTGTTGTAGTTTTTGATTGGATCACGAAGTTCGGTAGGAGTGGAGTGTGATTTTGCAATAGCTGTTTCTAAATCTAAGATGGCATTTGCTTGTTTATCAGCTGTTGCCTGATCTGTTCCTGTTAGCGTAAATAGTTTGGTAATGTATTTTAGGTATTCCTTTCGGATTTTCTGAGTGGCGGCATCTGTATTAAAATAATAATCTCGGTTAGGTAGCCCTAATCCTGTTTGACTGAGACCAACTATATTTTTGGTACTGATCTTATCGTCCGGACCTACCCCAAATCCGAACAAAAATCCATTTCCTTCCTTGTATCCATCGGCTGCTAAATTGATTAGTTCTTGATAGTTTTTTACGGCATTTATTTGGGCCAATAGGGGCTTAATGGGGCCATATCCTAGCTTTTCGATGGTGACTGTATCCGTGCCACTGGCATATAAATCAGCTACTTTTTGATCAGCTGTTCCTTTGGCATTTTTTTTTGAAGAAACCTCCTCCAATATCTTCTTTAAGTTTTTTTGGTTGTCGTCAGCCAGTGTGTAAAAAGATCCCCAAGCAGTTTCAGATGCAGGTATTTCTGTGTGCTTGACCCAGTTTCCACTGGCGTAAAGGAAAAAATTATCTCCGGGACTGACCGTTGTATCCATACTCGCTTTATCAAAAAACACAGTACGTTTAGGTGTGTCATTTTCATTTGCGGAGCTCTTGTTTTTGCAGGCCATGCCTAAACTTAATGGCACTGCCAGCCATAGTAAATGGTTTAATTTCATGTTTTTTAGCGTGTTAAACTTAACTGCAAGTATAATAAATTAAACAAAATTAAATGGGGGTAAATAGGAGTGGCTAACAACAAAAAACGAGAGAACAAAGTTCTCTCGCACAAAATTGAAATATCAAAAAATAGCTTATTCCTGTACCTTACCAAATACGCACACGTTCATTCTCGGGACGGTACATTTTATCTCCAGGGTTGATATTGAAGGCTCGATAGAAGGCTTCGTTATTTGAAACTGAACCATTGACACGGTGTATCTCGGGAGAATGTACATCTATACTAATCAATTGCCTTGTGACCTCATCCCGATTTTTTCCACGAAATGCTTGTGCAAAGGATAAGAAAAAACGTTGATCAGGACTAAGGCCATTTATTTTAACATCGCCTTTTCCTTGCTCAGTCATTTTAAATGCTTGATATGCAATAGCCAAGCCACCAATATCGGCTATATTTTCACCAAGAGTTAAATTGCCATTGACTTTAAGATTATTTAAAACAGTGTATTGGCTATACTGATCAACAACGACTTGAGCTTTTGTCTTAAACTGATCGGCATCCATTTTTGCCCACCAATCTTTCAAATTGCCGTCTTTATCGTACTGCCTACCTTGATCATCAAAACCATGGGTCATTTCATGGCCAATAACAGTACCAATTGCACCATAGTTGATCGCGTCATCAGCAGCAAAATCAAAGAAAGGAAATTGTAGAATTCCTGCAGGGAAAGCAATCTCATTAAACGTAGGGTCATATTCTGCATTTACCGTTGGTGGTGTCATATCCCATTCGGTTTTGTTAACAGGTTTTCCTAGTTTTTGGATCATCTCTTGGTAATCATGTCGAGCGATGGATTGCATGTTTTTATAATACATTGTATGATCTATTTGCACATCATCATACTTTTTCCACTTATCAGGATAGCCAATCTTTTTTGTGAATGCTTCCAATTTAGCCAATGCACGTTGCTTCGTTTCGGCACTCATCCAGTCTAA
>CAIOLR010000187.1 GCA_903859135.1 uncultured bacterium
GCATAGTTTATGAGGTTGATATTTTTGTTGAATATATTGTTGATATACTTTTCGTCATTTAACGATGGATTGATACCTGCGGTTTTGAAAGTGCAAATGACATAGTCTTTTTTCTGTGCAAGTTTCCAGTAGGCATCATGCGAATCACTATATATCACAGCTATCATTTTTGTGTAAATTTAGAGTGAAAAAGAAAAGCATGTTTGTCTTATTCAGTTTTCGTTGTAAAATTAATAATTTCATGGGTCGCATTTTTTTAGTAATAAACCAGAACAAATAGGATGTTGAAATGTACTCTATTACGCGTCTTCGTAAGAAGATTTAACTAACAAATATAGGGTGTATTAATTACCCTATATAATTTTTTGCGATTTTTTTTATTTAGTCTATTAAATAGGTATACATAATATATATATTTGCGATTCGAAATGTAAAATACCTTGGAAACAAATTTATCTAGACCAGAATCTGTTTTTGCGATTGATTGCGTAATTTTAGGATTTGATGAGGGAGAGTTGAAAACATTATTGGTAAAGCGTAGTGAGGAACCATTTAAGGGTTATTGGACGTTGCCTGGATGCCTTGTTGTTGATCGATACGAAAGTATTGATGATGCAGCTGCTCATGTTTTGTATAGCTTAACTGGTTTAGAAGGTATTTATATGGAGCAGTTTTATACCTATGCTGATGTTGATCGCCATGCTGATGGCCGTGTGGTGAGTGTGGCTTACTATGCAATGGTTAGACTGGGTAGTGCACGGGAATCACAACTTATTGCGAGCTACACGCGTAATGCAGCTTGGGTTTCTGTGCTTGGAATATCTGGATTTGCTTTTGACCACACGATGTTATTTGAAAAAGTCTTAAAAAAAGTGAGGCGTAAAGTACTATACCATCCCATTGCTTTTGAACTACTACCAGAAAAATTTACATTAACACAGCTGCAGAATTTATATGAGGTTATACTCAACAAGAAACTCGACAAGCGGAACTTTAGAAAAAAGGTTTTACATTATCAGATTCTGAAAGACTTGAACGAAAAGCAGAAGGATGTTTCCTATCGTGCAGCAAAATTATTCAAGTTTGACAGGGAGAAATACACAATGATGTTTGAGAGTGAAAACCTCTCCTATCAGCCTTCTCCTCCCATTCGACAAGCTCAGGGTATGGAGAAGGGGTGATGTAAACTTTCGTTCTATTTTGACAAAGGAGATAGTACCAAGTGATAATGAACTAAGTCATCTATTGGAGATCGGATGATTTTACCAACGCCCATTTCAAATTTGTTAGCAACTTCGCTTAAGATATCTCTAAAACTATATCCAACAGAACCTACACAGTTGAGGCTGTATTGCTTGTAGCTCGGATAGTGAACAACTAAACTATTGAAGAATTCAGTAAAAGAGTCTTCTACTACCTGTCGTGTATATTCTGGACTGTCTGTATGGTCGTAAATAAATTTGCTAAAACTTGCACAAAAACGATTGGGTAGGGGCTTGTTGTAGAGATTATCGAAGATTTCCCCATGACTTAATTTATAAGTATCATCAAATATACTTTGTAGCTTTGATGGCATATAGCCACGCATATAATCACGTAAGATGCGTTTTCCAATGTAAGCCCCACTGCCCTCATCTCCTAAAAAATAGCCGAGAGAATCAATGTTTAATGATACCCTTTGTCCGTCATATAGACACGTATTAGTACCTGTACCTAAAATGGCAGCAAATCCTTCGGTAACGCCAAGCAGTGCCCGGCATGCAGCCAATAGGTCATGTCCGATATATATTTTTGCTTGGGTAAATACAGTTTGCATAGCCTGTTGCACGATGTTTACATTTGCCTCAGTGGAGCATCCTGCTCCGTAATAATTTACTTCTTTAACCTTGTCGAGCTCCAGATGTGTTGGCAAATTTTTACGCAATGAATTCGTAATATATGCTGTAGTAGCAAAATATGGATTGTATCCCTCTGTATTAAAATGTATTTTTCTGCCAGATTCGTTTAATAGGCACCAGTTTGTTTTAGTTGAGCCTCCGTCTGCGATGATGATCATATATGCTGTATATTAAATTTAGGGCCAAAAGTAAAGAATTATGTTTTAATTAGGTGAAACAATGCAGGTCTTACGCATCAAAATATATCAATTCTTTGATGTATTCAATATCATAATTAGCCTTAAGCTTCTTTCTGATTAGGGGGAGCTTGGATTTTGTTTCGGCATTTAGCAGATTGAGGGCTATTTTGTTTGTTAACGAGTAATTCTGGGCACTAAATCCCTTTCGTTTACGGGATTTATCTTCGTCAAAGCTTACGTCTAGCTGCCAGTGTAGCGAATTTTCTATACCCCAGTGAGATCGTATAGATTTATTGAACACTTCAGCATTTTCATCCAGTGAACTAATGTAATAGCGAACCTCTGTTTGTGTCACATTGCCCACAATTCGTGTAGATTCTAACTGAATAATTGATTTTAACCCAGTCCATTGGTCAAGATTTTCGATCATTTTTAGATTGCCGATTACACTACATGTTCTTATTTCCCCACGACCACCATTTTTATCAAAATCGGTGTGCTGGTCACTAGGCCGTAATACGTCAAAACTTGAGGTGATATTTTCACGCAGTGTTTCTTGATTGTCTTTCACTGCGATTAGAGAATCTGCTTCTTGTTCAATGATTTGAGTGACGATCTCTTTTTGACATCCAATAGCATCTATTGTAATAGTACTTCCTTTGATATCTAACAGAGCCAAAAGTTGTTTTATTCCCTCTATTTCATGCCCTTTTCCCTCGATACGGAACTGGCCTAGAACAAGCCTATTCTCACTTGCCCATGCATTAACTAAATAAATAGCCCCCTTTTTATGATAGGTATCGTAACTGCTTCGTGCTACTTTTCCATCAATGGCTACCAGTCCTTTACACTTGTAAAGTGCTTGTGTCCAAGCCATAAAACAGTCCAAAAAATGTTGAGGATTTATCACACTGTAGACGCGTTCTAAGGTGTCCTGAGAGGGTACACCCTTGCTAAAATCAAGTATCTGACTCAGTTCTTTTTGCCGAAAATTGCCAAAGGAACTTATTTGTTCCCAGCTTTTTATACCACACAGAGAGGCTACAATAGTAAGACCAAAAATGGTCGACAAACTGTGGAGTTTACTCCGCTCTATTCGAGGATCTTCTATGTTTCCAAAATATTCGTGTATCTGCATCTTGTTCTTTACAAACAACAAAAAAACAAGCATTATACCTTTTTACCAAACTATGAGCCTGTTTAAAAATGAAAAAGGAATAATATTATAGGCCTGAAAAGCGATTGGAAATAGTCTTTTTTGTTGTGACGAAACTTCAAAAAAATGTATCCAACC
>CAIOLR010000188.1 GCA_903859135.1 uncultured bacterium
ATTTTGTAATGCCAATAGGGGCTACACCAAGTTACTTCAGCTGATTAATGGGGAATATGGATGGGGATTGGGTATGGGTTTAGCTGTACCAAATTGGTTTTTTGAAGGTGATGCGGTTTTGGCCGAAACTGTTTTAACGCCTGCCGGAAGAGGACGTACACCTAGCTTTTTTGAACTACAAAGGGCATTGCTACTGAACGGAAAAAACTATTCCTACATGCAGGCTAGAAATGGTTCGTTTAAAAATTTGATGCCCAATCATTATCCATTGGGTTATGCATTGGTAAACTATGGTCGGAATCATTACGGCCCCGAGTTGTGGCCGAAGGTGCTTGCCGATGCGGGTAGTTACAGAGATATTTTGTATCCGTTTTCGCGCGCTCTTAGATATCATACTGGGATGACTACATCCAAATTATATCAATTGGCATATAAAGAGCTCAAAGAACAGTGGGAAAGAGAATTGGACACTTTAAAATTGACTCCGACTCAATCCATTAGTAATGTGAATCCTCAAGTGGTAACCAACTACTCATTCCCTCATTTTTTAGCTGATGGAAGTATTCTGTGTTTAAAAAGCAGTTATGATGAAACTGCTAATTTAATTAAAACAAAAGAAGGAGTTGAAACAATATTAACATCTGTGGGGATAGCTACTGAGCCTTTTGTTGGACTTGGAAGTAATAAGGTTACTTGGACAGAAATGAGAAAAGATTCAAGACGAGATGCGGTTGAATACAGTGTGATTATGAGTTTTGATTTGGCATCGGGGCAAAAAAAGCAAATCACACAAAAAAGCAAATATTTCAGTCCTGTTTTTTCTTCTGGTGGGGATCAGTTGGTCGCTGTTGAGGCAACTATGCATCTCAAGAATAATATCAAAGTCTTAGATGCAATTACTGGTTCAATCATTCATACAATTCCAAACGAGCAAAATGATTTTTTATCCTATCCGAAGTGGACAAACAACGATGCGAGTATTATTTATTTAGCGAAAAGGAACTCAAAAGTATGTATACTCAAATACGACGTAGTTGCTAAAGTAACAACGGAACTGACGGACTGGACTTCAAACACCATTGGGGCCTACACGATTGATCGTGACCTCGTTTATTTTACCGCGTCTTTCTCTGGCATCAACAACATTTATGTGGTCGATCTTCATGGAAATAAACAAATTCGCCAGCTATCATCTGTGCCTATCGGAGCTGACATGCCAGCAATATCAAATGATGGTCAATCACTTGCTTTGATAGAGCAAACAACGATGGGTACACAGCTTACTTCTTTACCTCTGAATGAAGGTGGCATTTTGACATCATCTCCAATCAACATTGCGGAGCCTGTGGATATGACCAGATATCGTGTATTGACAACCCAATCAGAACATAATATCTTAGATAGTATCCCGCAAGGGGAATATTTAGAACGGAAGTATAATGGTTTGTTACCTGGAGTAAAATTACATAGTTGGTCTCCTGTGGTTTTAGGTTGGTCGATGGCATTTATACCGAGTCGGGGGGATAGTAGGGATGTTGGTCTTAGGTTGTACATGGCTGATATATTGGGGAATTTGTCGGGTGATTTAGCGGCTAAATACAATACCAATGAAAACACCGTTCGTTTTGGAGGTGGCTTTACGTATTCAAAGTACTATTTGCCAATTACCGTAATAGCTAGCTCAGGAAGCAGAACGAGCAAAAAATTCGCAGCTGATGGTAAAACAAGTGTTGATAAAACATTTACAGAAACGGATATTGCTGCTGGAGTTGTTTTGCCGCTTAGTTGGGTTCGAGGCAATTACACAACAGGTATTAAATGGAATACATGGGTAAATAATGCTTCTATCAGTGATTACCGTTTTGTAGGCGAGCGAGAAAATTATACGTCTATGCAAGTAGCAGCAACTTTGTATAATATTCGACGTAAGGGATTACAAAATACCAATAATAAATGGTCTCAGGTACTTCAGTTGAATTATGAAAGGTCACTAACGAGGGGGAGATCAGCCGATATGGTTACGTTAAAAACAGATATAACAGCAGTTGGATTAAGAAAAAATCATGGTTTAGGGTTTGGTTTTAAATTATTCAAAGGACAAAGTTCCAATAATTATCTCTATGAAGATTCATTTGAGCATGCACGTGGCTACGAACCAACTGCTCGTGATTTAGAGCATGTTTTCTCGGTGAATTATAGTCTTCCTTTGTGTTATCCTGATTTTGGTATTGGTGGAATATTGTTTTTCAATCGGATTAGGGCTAATCTTTTTTATGACATGGGTAGGGTGTATCGAAGCTCTACGAATACCGTGTTGAATCAAAATTCCATTGGTGCAGAGATTATAATGGATACAAAGTGGTTGAATATTGCACCTGTATCACTGGGATTTAGAAATTCATTATTACTTAACGAAGCTTCTAGAGGGGAGTTATTTGAGTTTTTTGTCGCAAAAATTTTTTAGTTCGTCAGTTTTTTTAGTGTACAACAAACGTGTCTTTATAGCTCCCTATCCTCTTGGAGAGGGTTTGGGTGAGGGCTTAATATTATAATTATGGAAGAAGAAATTTTAGCATTAGCAATCGAACGAGTTTTACTAGGAGACTATCAGCTTGATGATGAACAAGAAATTTTAGAGTTGGTTAGCAAAATTATTGCCTAATGCATATCGAAGATCATTATTGGGAATTAATAGGCAAACAGGTGTCTAATGATATCTCATTG
>CAIOLR010000189.1 GCA_903859135.1 uncultured bacterium
AAAATGTGCCAGAACAGCTTTTTTATCCACATTTTTGAAAATAAAAAAATATTATTTTCTGTCAAAAATGTGTAACATGTTATATATGAAGTTATTGTGTGCTTTATCGAAGATGCTAAACGTTATATCCTGCCATTTCCTTTTGTTCTTTATAATATCCTTCATTGAGCTTGACGGCCACTTCACTATAGGCATTTAAGGTGCGTTTCACATCTTCCATTGTGTGGATAGCTGTTGGTATTAAACGTAACACAATAATACCTTTTGGTATCACGGGGTACACTACAATCGAACAAAATATTCCATAATTCTCTCTCAAGTCCATGGTGATAGCGGTTGCTTCGGATAACTCTCCCTGTAAAAATACAGGGGTGACCATTGTATTCGTTACACCTATATTAAAACCACGTTCTTTTAAGCCCGTTTGTAAGGCTGTGGCAATCTTCCATAATTGTTTGCGGAGCTCAGGTTTATTTTTTAATAACTCTAAACGTTTCTGTAAGCCAATAACCATCGGCATCGGCAAAGATTTAGCAAAAGTTTGCGAACGTGCATTATACCGAAGATAGTTTGTTATTTCTTCGGTAGAGGCAATAAAAGCCCCTATTCCTGCCATCGATTTAGCAAATGTTGCGAAATAAACATCTACGCCGTTAATACAGTTTTGTGCTTCATGTGTACCTGCACCAGTGGTTCCCATGGTACCAAACCCATGTGCGTCATCGACCAGTAAGCGAAAGTTAAATCTACCTTTTAGGGCAGTTATTTCTTTGAGCTTCCCTTGTGCGCCAGACATACCAAATACTCCCTCTGTTATGACTAGAATTGCGCCTCCTGTATTTTTAGTCCAACGGCTTGCACGTTCTAGTTGTTTCTCCAGATTATCGATATCGTTATGGGTGTAAACGAAGCGTTTACCTTGGTGTAAGCGAACACCGTCTATGATACAAGCATGTGATTCTGCATCGTAAACAATCACATCATGGCGATCAACTAGGGCGTCAATGGCAGACATTATACCTTGGTAGCCATAGTTTAATAAAAAAGCGTCTTGTTTTCCGACAAAATTTGCAAGGTCTTTCTCTAATGACTCATGATGATTCGAATTACCAGACATCATACGAGCACCCATTGGGTAGGCTAGTCCAAAATCAGCGGTAGCTTTTGTGTCTGTTTCGCGTACTTCAGGATGATTCGCTAAGCCGAGGTAATTATTTAGGCTCCAAATTAAGTGGTCCTTTCCACGAAATTTCATCTGAGGGGCAATTTCACCTTCAAGTTTTGGAAATGCAAAATAGCCATGTGCCATTTTTTGATGCTGGCCAAGAGGCCCCATGTTGTTCGAAATTTTATCAAATAAATCCAATGTCGTTCATTTAAATTGTTAAAAAACCGAGACAAATTTATGGTTAAACCACTTCATTAACAAATTAAGGTTTAATAAAATCCTTTTCTGATGGGTTTTAGCAGGTTATTTGCGCTATTGAATGAGTTAGTCTGACACATTAAAGCATATTGTTTAATCTAGATTGTTCATTGATAGCATGCTGATTTAATATAGAATTAAACTTTCATGATCAGTGAAATGCGCATAATCCTATTACCTCAACGTTTATTTTATACTTTCGTGCCATGCTGATCAAAATATATCCCGAGAATCCAAGTGAAAAACTTATTCAGCAAGCCGTTGATATACTAAAAAAAGGTGGATTAATTATTTATCCAACGGACACCGTATACGGACTTGGTTGTGATATTACCAATCATAGGGCGATAGAGCGTATTTGTAAAATACGAGGCATTAAATTAGAGAAAGCTAATTTTTCGTTCGTCTGTTCTGATCTAAGCCATATTTCTGATTATGTAAAGCCGATTAGCAATGAGGTTTTTAGGGTGTTGAAAAGAACATTGCCAGGCCCTTTTACTTTTATTTTTAATGCAAATAGCAGCGTGCCTAAGTTGATTAGTTCAGGTAAAAAAACGGTGGGTATTCGTGTGCCTGATAATACCATCGCTCGTCAAATTGTTCGGGTATTAGGTAATCCGATTATTTCTACCTCGATACACGACGACGATGCAATTGTTGAGTACTCAACTGATCCAGAATTGATCTATGAGAGGTTTCAGCACGTAGTTGATTTGGTTATTGATGGAGGATATGGAGATAATGAACCCTCTACTGTGGTGGATTGTACATCTGATGACTTCAATATATGTAGACAAGGAAAGGGTATTTGGGAATAAAAAATAGGGCAGAATATTTTCTGCCCCTATTATATGTGTTGCGCAATTACATAAGCACTTGCCCAAGCCCACTGGAAATTATATCCACCTAACCATCCTGTAACATCTACGCATTCGCCACCAAAATACAATCCAGGGATTTTTTTGGCTTCTAGCGTTTTTGAAGACAGTTCGTCTGTGGATACTCCGCCTCGCATGACTTCGGCTTTATCGTAGCCTTTATCTCCTGCTGGTTTTACTTTAAAATGATGTATTAATTGGTGGACACGTTGAATATCGTCGTTGTTGAGCGATGCCAGATTTTTATCTATGGGGAGGAATTTACCCAAAGCTTCAGCAAATTTTTTGGTGTATAAACCTGCTAGAAGATTAGCAAGTGTTTTTTTTCCATGCTGTATTTTTTCG
>CAIOLR010000190.1 GCA_903859135.1 uncultured bacterium
CAGATAAAATGTGAAGTGTATTGGGGGAGTTTCCTTCGATGGCAATAGGAATTTTTTTGAAATTGATTTTTTTTTCCTTTGAAAAGGTTTGGATTGGATAAAAAACACCAATCTTTGATGAAACCCCCTCTAAAATAGTCAAATCAGTCGAGCCAGATGTATGCACCAATAGTTGATGATGAATAGGCAATGCTTCTGCCACTTCTCGGATGGCATCATCTGAAACGGCAAGGATATATATATCAGCATAAAGGTTGACTATAGATAACTGCGGTGCAACTTCGACACCCAGTTTATTCGCTAGTTTTTTTGCATTGACTTGGTTTCTACTCCAAATTTGGAGGATATGGTGCCCCGCTTTTTTAAAAGCTTGTCCTAAATGTGTGGCTACGTTTCCACTTCCTAATAGAACAATCTTCATTTTATACTGCTTTTACTTCCTTATTTCTTCGAAATATCGAAATCAAAAATCCAACAATCATCACGATCCCCCCACCCCAAAAGAAATTAATGTAGGGGAATTCAATAGCCTTCATCACAATCCAGTTTTTTTCTGCTTTTGGTTTTTGATAAACCATCATTTCCAGTTTATTCTTATCTGGATGTATATTGCTGAATCGCAATTTTAAGCCAGCTTCTTCTATGCTTTTACCAAAGTCAAACGTCGTTCCATTTTTCAACAAGTAGATCGGCTCTGCCCCATAGATTTTACCTTTAGTATGAACCTCGAGCTTCAAACTAATCGCCACATCTCCTTTCGCCATAGGCATATTTTGAACTTTTGCATCCCGATTAATTCCTTTTACTAGAATAAAGCCTTCGCGAAAACGTATTGTATCTCCTATATTGACTTCGCGCGTAGCTGGTTTTTCATATTGCTCATCATCCGAATGTCCTTCATGATCTTCATGCTTCGCTTCTTCTTTCAATGGCACACTACTCACATGGGTATAGATATCGTGAAACAAATAATGACGCGTATCAGGTGAAGCGATAATTTGTTTCATTTTAGCATTCTGTTGCGCATTAGGATACAGGTTAAAATTCTCTTTTATTTTCCCAGTCTTCTCATCAATTACGCGATAATTTACTCGATAATAGGTATTCACACCTTCTGTCGAATCACCCAGATAAGTAACCGTATAACGGTCCATTTTTACGGGTTCATTCTCATACAAAATAATGTTTTCCCTAGGATTACTGCTTTTCGCAAATTCATCACCAAAGCCAATACCTGTATGGTTAACCGAAACTACTTTGCTTGTCGCTGCTGCAATCAATGCTCCTACCAGTAATAAAGCAAAACCAATATGTGCAATGGACGATCCAGCCAACTTCCACTTTCCCTTAAATGATTCACTTAGTATTTTTGCGTTGGCTAGTATCGAAAACACGACTGAATAAGTCAATAAAATAAAAATCAAATTGGTATATATTTTGGTTGTATATACGACCAGTATTGTAATTGGGATAGCGACGATTAGGATGATCGCAATGCTGATGAAAAATTTCTTAATGCCCGTTTGTTTGTATTTGAGAAACTGAGAAAAAGCAGATATCAACGTAATTACAATGGCAAATGGAGCTTGCCACTTGTTGTAATGTTGGATCACATTGGCTGGAGGAGCTATCTTAGTTCCGAAAATAGTATTAAATACGGGGATAGAAGTAGTTGCAATAAGTTGAATGCAAGCGACCGTAAGCACCAATGCACCGATAAATAGCCAGAATTCGCGCGAATAGGTCTCCTCATCTTTTTTAGTGATAGGTAATTCTTTCCATCGCGAAACTAGCAAAGTAATTGAGATAATAAGAAAGGTGGAAAGGAAAACAATCAAATGCGAAGACATTCCTAAACTCGTGAAGGCATGTACAGAAGTATCCCCTAGAATACCACTTCGGGTAAGAAATGAGGCATACAGGACGAGTATAAAACTAATGATTACTAAAAATGTGGCTGTAAAATATGAGTGACCAGAATTTTTATAGGCAATGATTACGTGGACCGCCGCAATGAGGGTCAGCCATGGGATGATGGATGCATTCTCGACAGGATCCCAAGCCCAAAAACCACCAAAATTTAATGCTTCGTAGGCCCAAAATGAGCCCATAATAATGCCTGCGCCCAATACCATCACTGCAAACAAAGCCCATGGTAAAGCGGGGTTCAACCATTCGCTATAACGTTTTTGCCAAAGTCCGGCGATGGCAAAAGCAAATGGGACAATCATCGATGCCCAACCTAAAAATAAAGTGGGTGGATGTATTACCATCCAATAGCTTTGCAATAGTGGATTCAGCCCATTCCCATCTTGTATTAAACCCAAATAATCTGAGCGAGAAAAAATGGGTGCCTCAACGGCTTGTCTGAGGAGAATAAATGGAGAACTACCAATGCGGGTCCCCAATATTTCAACGCCAATTAGCATAGAAGCCAAAAATGTTTGTGATAACATCAAAGTGGTCATCACTGGGTTTTCCCAACTTTTTGCGTTACGAAGTAAGACTACTCCTAGAACACATTGCCAGAATGTCCACAGCCAGAAGCTTCCCTCCTGCCCTTCCCAGAAACAAGAAATAATATAGTATACAGGCAAAGTTTTTGAAGAGTGTGCCCAAGCGTAATGGTATTCAAAAAGATGATTGTAAATGATATAAAACAAACAAGCCCCAATACCAACAACTGCTAGCATATTTAATTTAAAAGCGATTCGAGCAATACGTTGCCATGAATCATCTTGCTTGTCTTTACTAGTTGCGAAATAATAGCTGAGTGTAGACAGTAAAGCAGTGCCAAACGATAGAATAACGAAGAACTGACCTAATTTACCAGGAAGCAGGTGTTCTCCGACGAAAGATGTACCCATTGATTTAGTATATGTAGAATTGAGCAATGTGATGCTCCGTTCTGGATTGTTAATGTACGAATGTAGTTTTATCCCCCACTAACCTCAACTTGGTCTTTTGTGTATTTGGATGGGCACTTCATGAGTATTTTAGAAGCATGAAACTCATCATTGATTATTTTACCAGCCACCACAATTTGTTCCGAACGTTCAAAATCTTGAGGTTTTGCTCCATTGAAAATCACTTTACATTCTGAACCTTTATTATCCTTCATATAAAATGCAAAGTAATTAGCATCCTTTTGAGGATTATAAAAAAGTTCTTTTTCTTTATTCAGTTTTCCAACAATATGCAACTCGGCTTGAGTTGACTTAGCAACAGCAAAAGATGCGTACGTACTTGAGTCAGCGTATGTGCTAATAATGATGCCTATTGCTATAGCAATAATTATTATCCCGATTATAGAACTCTTCTTCATAAAAAACTCTGCAGATGCAGGTATTAATCTGGGTGCAAAGATATAAAATGAAAAAGCTACTGTATTAAAAAACAGAAAGTTTTTTTAATACAGTAGCTTCAGCTCAAGATTTAAAGTATCATGCTAATGATCTAATCTTGAGGAAATAATCATTTATGGCCAAACGCCTAAATTCATGTAAGAAACAGCTATTTTATCAATTGAGCTCACAAAGGCTGCTGTACGTAAACTATCAATTTTGGGATTAGCTATTTTCACACAGCGTATTTCGTGGTAAGAGCGAATCATGGTATCCTCTAAACCAGAATTAACCAATTCGAGTTCGGATGCACCTTTGACAATCGTGCTTCGTTGTACAGATGATAATTTAACTCCTGTTGAAGCCTCCACCATGTTGACCAAATTAAGGTTGGCTGTTTCCTCATAGCGTTTATCCATGCGGCCAAATGCAACATGAGAAAGGTTTTTCAACCACTCAAAATACGATACAGTAACCCCCCCCGCATTGCAATACATATCCGGGATAATGATCCCTCCTCTTTCAATGAAAGCTGCGGCTGCGGCTGGTGTGGTAGGTCCATTTGCTGCTTCGGCAATGATCTTGGCTTTTATCTTCCCGATATTATGTTCTGTAACTTGGTTTTCCAAAGCTGCCGGAACCAATATATCACAATCTTGCTCCAACCCTTCAGCAGAGTTTTTAAATTCTTTTTTTGCTCCTTTAAAACCTAATATAGAACCTGTCTCCTTACGATGCTTTACAATTTCCTCTAAATCTAAACCAGCGTCATTGTAAATAGCACCCTCATACTCACAAATACCCACGACAATGGCACCAAATTCGGCTACATATTTCGCCGTATGATAACCCACATTACCTAAACCTTGTACAATCACACGTTTACCAAGTAGTCCTGCTTTTAAGCCTATTGGAGTCATGTCATCGGTAACATTGACACACTCGCGAATGGCAATAGCCACACCACGCCCCGTCGCTTCTTTCCGACCTTTAATCCCATGTAAAGCAATTGGTTTACCTGTTACACAGCCTAATGCATCTAATTGTCCAGGATTTAACGTTTGATAGGTATCCGCGATCCAGCTCATTTCTCGTTCCCCTGATCCATAATCTGGTGCAGGAACGTCTATCGCTGGACCTATAAAATTTTTCTTTGCCAATTCAACCGTGTAACGACGGGTTATATTTTCTAATTCTGATACTGTATAATTCTTTGGATTAATTTTGATCCCTCCTTTTGCACCACCAAAAGGGACATTGACGATTGCACATTTATAAGTCATCAAAG
>CAIOLR010000191.1 GCA_903859135.1 uncultured bacterium
GCTAACCCTTTTATTGGGTGCGATTTTAAAAATACGGATGATGATTTTATTGAAAAGAGGATGGAAGCTTTCGCTTCTTTGGGTGCTTGTTTTTAGTTTGGGGATAGGTGGAGCGAAGGCACAATTTAATTTCAGTTTTCCTTTAACAAATACAACTAAACCGAATGAGCTTATTCTTGGTGGGAGTGCTAAGCTCACGGCGGGTGGTATTGATCTGTCTGATAATGGCTGGCTACGTTTAACTTCTGATCAGAAGGACCAAAAAGGATGGGCTTATATTGATAAAGCATTTCCATCCACACTAGGCTTACTTATTCAGTTTGAATATAAAGTTTGGTCGTCTGGTGGAGTGAATCGTCAGGGATTGGCAGATGGTTTGTCAGTTTTCCTTTATGATGGGGTGACAAATCAGGCGAGTTTTAGGTCTGGAAATAATGGGGGAGCTCTCGTTTATGCTAATGGTGTCGGTGTGGATGGATTAAGTAATGGATATTTGGGGATTGGTTTAGATGAGTATGGTAATTTTTCTACTGCTAGTGAAGGTAAAATAGGAGGTACATCAGTTCTAATACCCAATTCGATTGCATTACGAGGAGGAGCTGCAGGACACTATCCTTACATAGTGGGCAGTGGAGGAGGGCTTGTGAAATCCGGTTCTACAAATAACGTAGCTAATGAATTGGCTGGCACATCTATAGGGTATACAAGTGATGTATCGGCACGCCCAGCAGATGATAAATTTTACAGAAAAGTGCGTTTTTACCTACTGCCTACAACAGATGGTAAGGACTTTCAAATTACCGTTGAACTGCAGAAGGATGCAGGTGGGCCTTTTTATACCGTGATCAAAGATCAGAAGATGGGTGCGATGCCACCAAAGACACTCAAAGTGGGGTTCGGGGCAAGTACTGGAGGTGGATGGGCTAATCATGAGGTTCGCTATTTGACGGTTAGCACGCCCGTGGATTTGAGCGTAAAAACTACTATAGACAAAACAAGTGCTCGCATTACTGCTAGGAACAATGTTAACAATGATGATAAGGTGACTTATACAACGGTGGTATCCAATCTTGGCATCAATGCTATAACAGGGGCAGATCCAGTTGCCCTTTCGATCGAAACAGATGGGGTAACTATACCCGTTGATGTTTCCTTTGGCGTACTTAAATCAGATCCTGCTATTTCGATTTCTAAAAATGTGATTCAATCCAATAGTACTAAGCACGTGTATGATATTACTAATTTTCCAGTGGGTGGTAGTTTGACATTAACGTATCATGGTACAATTGTAAGAAATACCTCCTTTGTTGCTACAAATAAGGCTAGTATTACTCCGCCAACAAGTTTTTTGGATATTAACAGCAATAATAATGTAAGCGCGGTGTCTACTACTATTTTAAGAGACGTAGACTTGAAGGTGGTTAGTACAGTGGATGTATCTACTCCTCAACTTGTAAATGCGCAATTAAACTATACTACAGTATTGTCTAATGTAGGACCGGAGGGGATAATAAATCCATTGAGTGCTACATTGTCGATTGAAACGAATGGGACCAATATCAATGCGAATAGTATCCATTGGGTATATAATACTATTGCAGGTAATGGAAACATGCTCATTACCAAAAATGATAGTCAATCTGGTCCAGGGAAATACGTATATAACATTGCTAATTTTCCTGCAGGTGGTGCAATTACATTTACATATAATGGAATAATTACATCAAGATCAGAGTCTGTTACAAACAAAGCCACCATAACTCCTCCACCAGGTGGATTCTACGAAACAGATAACAGTAACAATGTGAGTATTGTAACAACTCCCCTCATAAAGGAGTTAGATTTACAGGTAGTTAACAGGGTAGATCTATCCGAGGCTCGAAAGAACGATCGAGTAACGTACACGACGGTGGTATCTAATTTGGGTATTAATACAATAATGGGTTCTAATACGGCTACTCTTTCTATTACAACCAGTGGGGTTAGCATACAACCTGCCGATGTGCTGGCTAGTGCTGTTAATTCACAAGGTATCAGGGTTACGCACAATACAAGTCGATCTACTGCCGATACACAGGTGTATGATATTACTAATTTTCCGGCGGGAGGTAGTTTGACATTAGTTTATAGGGGTGGAATTAGTTCAGAATCATTGCCTGCCACTAATTCCGTTAAGATTGGTGCTCCAGAATATTTTCTAGATATTAAAAGTGACAACAATGAAAGCATGGCGAGTACTGCGATTATCAAAGCACTTAACCTCGCAGTAACGACTACGGTGGATCAGACCATTCAAGTTGTAGGAACCATATTAAACTATACTACAGTCATGTTTAATTTAGGGCCTCATGATGCGACGAATGTCATGCTCTCCATTGATAAAAATGGAGTGCAAATCGATCCAGAAAGATTCCAAGTTTTTACTACGTTAGGTAAAAGTGATGGCTTGATTCGGATGGAATCTAATACTTCAGATAAGCATGTGTACAGCATCACTAATTTTCCAGTAGGCGGTACCATTACATTAACGTATGAGGGCAAAATTCTTTCAAATAATGGCTCTGCTGTGAATAAATCCACCATTGCTCCGCCAGTAAGTGGGTATTATGATACAGATAACAGAAACAATATTAGCGTTGCACAAACATTTATTAAACCCATACTCACTCAGCCACATAGCATCACGATTTGTCCTGAAGAATTAATCAATCAAACACTCGTATCCGATAATCCCTCTTTGACATCCTACACCTGGGCATCGGCTCCAAGTACGAGCACCATTCGCGTGTATGAATCAAGTAAGGGTGGTCATACGATCCAGGGTTTTATTAAAAATAGCAGAATTACTGGCGGAACGGTTGTTTACACAATCACACCTACGATCAAAGCGCCTATTATGCCTACTAATGGGGATAAATCTGTGGCGTTCACCAGTACATTGGGTGATGCAAAAGCATTTACGGTGACCATCAAGTCGCTTGCAAAAGCTCCGTTGGTGTCGGTCGCTAAGCGTAGTATTCACTACTTAGAAGATGCTGTGTTCACGCCAAGTAGTTCATTGTCATCAACGACGTATCATTGGTATCATTCGGCCGATAAACACAAGCCTGTCAGAAACGGTCTTATTAATCGGGATGGTGTGTTGACCATGTCGAAGTTATTGCCTGGTACGCATACTTTTTATGTGGCTGTATTTAATCCCAATCTTTGCGAAGGTGCTGTGACTTCGACAACGGTTACGGTCAAAAAAATACCTGTTGTAAAGCCTCCCAATGCATTTACACCAAACCATGACGGAATAAATGATTATTGGCATATCCCCAATATTGAACAATATCCCCACTGCACGGTGCACATATGGGGTAGAGAGAAGGGAGAGGAATCTATTTACGAGGCTCGAGATGGTTACCACGAACCTTGGGATGGTACTAATAAGCAAGGTAAACCCCTAACAGGTACTTATTGGTACCGTATTGATTTGAAAGATGGTAGTGAGCCTATTGTAGGTCATATCGCGGTTATTAGATGATGTGTGATTTGGCCGTGCTTATGCTTTGTGTTAAAAAGGCTGTAGTAGTTTGGCATTCTTCGTGAAACTGTTATTTCGGTTATATTGTTTTACTTATTAATTATTTATTGTAAATTTAAAGAAAAATTAATAACAGATTTTTGGTTTCATATGTGGGCTAACCCTGTTATTGGGTGCGAATTTAAAAATACAGATGATGATTTTATTGAAAAGGGGATGGAAGCTTTCGCTTCTTTGGGTGCTTGTTTTTAGTTTGGGGGTAGTTGGAGCGAAGGCACAATCTATATCGGTTGTAACTAGTGTGGATCCAGCTAATGCTAAAATTGGGGATAAAGTAACTTATACAACAGTAATAACGAGTATGACCGATACTCAAATAAATTCATTGAGGCTTTCTATTCAGACAAATGACGGGGTGGAGATATCTTCTTGGGACCCAGTAAGCAAATCAAAGAATACTATCGAATTTATCAAGACAGCTAATGGTGGTACGATTAGCAAATTATTAGCAGGTGGTGCCCTCACATTAACATATCGTGGTGAAATTAAAGAAAACACGTCTTTTACTGCAGCCTGTACGGCTACCGTTACAGATGCTGTCGGTGCTGCTGTAAGTGATGGGGTAGCGTTTGATATAGACCATCCAGAGGTATCGATAAAAAATACTGCTAATAAAAAGGAGGCTAACATTGGGGATGAAGTAACTTATACAACCGTAATAAAGAGTGATAGTAAACAGTCATTAACACTTGTTATTGGCCCAAATAATGGAATCACACTATCCCCAGCGATATCACATCTAGCAAGTGCGGGTATTGACGTGAAAAACCTGACTATTGAGGGTGGTACGATTCCTTTCCCAGTAGGTGGAGGTACTGTCACGTTGACGTATAAAGGTCATATTCAATCTGAAGGAGATGGTGCTGGTGCTGTTTGCAGAAGCAGTATTACGGGTCTGTCAATAAACAAACAAGATGCTGAAGTCAGCATAACAATAAACCGACCTACTCCCCTGTCAATACATACGAATGCGAGTTCTACTGCGGCTAATATTGGAGAGGATGTGACTTATACGACAGTGATCAAGGGGAGTGGTGGGCCACACCAGCTTCTAATTACGTCAGATGGGGTATCAATATCTTCGACAATAGCAGACAACCGAAGTACAGGTGTTTTATTTACGAAGATTGGCAATGGTGGAACGATCACTTTCCCCGCAGGAGGTGGTACCATCACATTGACGTATAATGGCAAAATAGGACAAAAAACATCTTTTATTGCGAGTTGCACAGCTACTATTACCAAAAGTCCTACTATGCTTTCTAGTGCTGCACAAATTACTATTAATCGGCGCGTTCACTTGTCGATAAAAAATGAGGTAAGTGCCTCCGATGCTGATGATAGCAGAGATCGGGCAAATCATTCTATATTAAAATATACCACAACTGTAACCAATGAGTCGCCTGAGCCTGGATGGTATTCGGATGATATGCCTGGTATTGCTATTGTCGATATTCAGACTGATGGAGTAGATATAGATTTAGTAGATAATACTAAGGCGGGATTCAGCTACACAAGTAATAAGAATCTTAAGGCTACGGTACAGGTTACAGGCAAGCATCAAATATCTATTTCAGGATTACAAAAAGGTGAAGCAATAACAATCAGCTATGTAGGATATATTGATAGGAGTGATCTCAAGCATGGACTAATTAGCAATCAAGCTAGCATTGAGCTTCCAAAACCAGGATATGATAAGCACTGGCATGAACATAACATCAAAACTGAGATTCGTTACGAGTGGAGGGATAGGGTTTCGGTCGAGGTACGTCACTCTCCAGGAACCCTTGCAAGGAATAGCAACAAGAGTGCTACCGCATCAGTAAATTTTCAAAAGCACATCAATGTGGGTGTAAACACTACTTTCGAGATTATTGAACGAGCAGGCACTCGTAACCCCCCCTCTGATTTACACACTAATCCAGATCGTAGATATAAATGGGAAAGAACAGCATATGATGGAGATAAGGTAAGGTATACGACAACTGTATTTAACGATGGATGGAACAATACCAACGTAGGTCTTGGTTCTATTACTCTTTCGATAAAACAGGAAGGAATAGATATAGAAACATCCGAGGCTATTTTGGCTAAAATAAAAGAACAAATAAACGCTTTAAATAAATTTCTAGGTAACCTATCAGCTAAGCTTATTACTGTAGATAAGACCGCTGATAGTTATGTGTACGTGATAAACTATTTGTCAAGATCATCTAGTTTTTCCTTTACATATACAGGAACAGTGAAAACTACAACCAACGTCGATCAAGCTACGAATACTACTAAAGTAGAGGCTACACCAAAAAGTACAGATGAGACTAATGAAAATATCCCTTTGGAAAATCAAAAAATCTCAACTGATAAAGAATGCGACTTTTATATTAATGTAGGTAGTCCAGCTAAAACAATAATCGACGTAATTAAGTCAGCCAAGCTTGAAATAACCAATACTGTAGATCCTCCCAAAAACCCAGTGATAACGGGCGGATTGGTAACCTATACTACAACAATAATTAACAATGAGCCGCTTCCTGTAAGGAATGTTCTCGTAGAATTGGAACTCGATGGAGTAGAACTTGATAAGCTAAATTCAGGAAGATTCAGTGAAGATGATAAAAGAAAAAATGGTAGTAAAAGGTATTACACCCAATCTGTTTGGTTTTTGCGAAGTGGAAAAACGGAAATTATTTATAGTGGAATAATTACTTCACAATCAAAAGATGCTACCAATAAAGCAACTATTGTGAGCCTATCTGAGTACAACTATTTTGATAATGATGCGAAGGATAGAACTGCAACTGCCACTACCATCATCCAAAAAGCCATCGATTTGGAAATCAAGAATCGTGTCAAGGAGTCACAGGCACAAGATGGTCATACGGTAAACTACACGACAGTCATATCCAATAAAGGCCTCAATGCAGTAACAGGCCTCCATGCATTGACGTTTACCATTGTAACAAAAGGAGTCACCATAAATGATGCAGGTATTACCACTCATCCAGATAATAAAAGTGTTATTATAACAAAAAATGCGACACTGTCCATTGGGGATAAACGGGTGTATGTGATCACCAATTTCCCAGCAAGTGGTTTAACATTAAAATATACAGGTACCATTAATACAGAAGCACTTCCTGCTGCTACCAACAACGTGTACATTGAAGCGTCTGGTGTAGATTTTATAGAAAAAGAGCTTAGTAATAATAGCAGTACAGCAACTACGTTGATCATCAAAAAGGTCGATCTTTCGGTGAAAACCACCGTAGCGCAGCCTAACCCACAACTGATGGGTGCTTCATTAAGCTATACGACAGTCATATCCAATGTAGGGCCTAATACGGTGACCAATGCGACGCTAACCATCGAAAAAAATGGAGTCGCAATCGTGCCAGAGAATTTTAAGGTTTTGAGTGGTATTGACGCTGATAGGTTGGTTCAAGTGAAATCGGATCAATCCACTCCGAGCAGGCATGTATATACCATTTCGAGCTTACCGGTAGGGGGTACCATTACACTGACGTATGAGGGTAAAATTTTGCCAAACAGTCACTCTGCAGTGAATAGATCCACCATTGTTTCTCCTGAAGATTTTTATCATGATACAGATCCTACAAAAAATGTCAGTGTTGCACAAACATTGATCAAGCCCATACTCACTCAGCCACATAGCATCACGATTTGTCCTGAAGAATTAATCAATCAAACACTCGTATCGGATAATCCCGAAGTGACATCCTACACCTGGGCATCGGCTCCAAGTACGAGCACCATTCGCGTGTATAAATCTAGAGAAAGAGAGGAGGAGGGTGGTCATACGATCCGGGATTTTATCAAAAACAGCAAAATTACTGGCGGAACGGTTGTTTACACAATCACACCTACGATCAAAGCGCCTATTATGCCTGCCAATGGGGGTAAATCGGTGGCCTACACCAGTACATTGGGTGAAGCAAAATCATTTACGGTGACCATCAAGTCGCTTGCAAAAGCTCCCTCGGTATCGGTCGCTAAGCCTAGTATTCATTATTTAGAAGACGCTGTGTTCACGCCAAGTAGTTCATTGTCATCAACGACGTATCATTGGTATCGTTCGGCCGATAAACACAAGCCTGTCAGAAACGGACTTATTAATCGGGATGGTGTGTTGACCATGCCGAAGTTATTGCCTGGTACGCATACTTTTTATGTGGCTGTATTGAATCCCGATCGTTGCGAAGGTGCTGTGGCTTCGATATCGGTTACGGTTAAATCAATACCTGTTGTAAAGCCCCCCAGTGCATTTACACCAAATGGTGATGGGATAAATGATGTTTGGGAAATTCCAAAAATTGAACAATATCCTCATTGTACGGTGCACGTATGGGGTAGAGAGAAGGGAGAGGAGTCTGTTTATGAGGCTCGAGATGGTTACCACGAACCTTGGGATGGTACTAATAAGCAAGGTAAACCCCTAACAGGTACTTATTGGTACCGTATTGATTTGAAAGATGGCAGTGAGCCTATTGTAGGTCATGTAGCTATTATTAGATGATTGAAATTGCTAGAACAAAAAAGAGAAGGCTATGGGCCTTCTCTTTTTTATCAATGAGGGATGTATGCTATTGTCCAACTTTGAGCAGCTCGATCTCAAATATCAAGCCACTGTATGGGGGAATTCCAGATCCAGATCCATTTTCGCCATATGCTAATTGGTACGGAATGAAGAAACGATATTTTGAGCCGACGGGCATCAGTGGTACTCCTTCTTTCCAACCCTGTATCACACTGTTGAGTGAGGTAGTTAAAGGTTCTTTCCGATCGTAAGAGCTGTCAAATGGTGTTCCATCAAGCAAAGTGCCTTTGTAATGGACGGTGATATCATCGCCTGGCTTTGGTTTTTCTCCAGTACCCTCATTGAGGACTTCATACTGCAATCCACTCTCCAATGCAACGATGTCTTTTTTCTTTTTATTGGCCTCAAAAAACTGCAATCCTTCTACTATCCGCATAATGTTTTTGGATTGACCGACGGATGCAAATAAGGTATTAATGGCCTGCTGACTCTGATCCTTCGTGAGGGCCGTTTTGCCACTATCAAATACGTCTGACAAAGCTCTTGCAAATAAATCATAGTTGAGGTTGCTGAGCCCCCTAAATTTTAAATCTTCGCCAATGCTCATGCCAAAGGCATAGCTTCCTGAATCTAACTTTGATTTCAATACAGCAGGCATGGCTGGCTTTTGTTTTTCTGTGATTTTTGAAGCTAGTTGTTGACTAGGCATTTTTTTCATGATCTCAGACATCGCTGTAGGGCTAATGGTCTTTGGGGCTGTTTTTTTCTTGACTTGTGATAGTGCCGATGAGCCAATAAGCGTAGCCAATAGAATTAGTGAAATTTTTGTTTTCATAATTTAATTTGATGAGCTCAAATATAAAAATTAAGAGAAGTAAAATGATATGTGCAGAAGAAACGGCTATGAGTGGTTACTTGCAATAAATTGTCCGTAGCATTTTTCTACGGATTGGCTAATGAGGGGAGTCTCTGACTCCTCGTAAAGGGCTATTTGATACAGATTTATAAGTGGGGACTACTTTTTTAATCGTTCATTTAGGATATGGATAACCTTGGACATATTGGTGTCTGAGTAGGGGCCAAAAGCGTCTACTAAAATCCCCTTTATATGGTATTCGGATGCTGAAATTGCATAAACAACGGCTTCATCGGCAGGATCAGTGGAGCCTTCAAAGCGGTATACTTCATCTACTGTAAATTCATCAGGAGATAAACAAACCGATAATTTGTCACAAATGAAGACTTCCTTTTCCGTATGGATATCAAAATTGGTGACATAACCTCTGGCTGTAAGATCATTCACAGCCTCGCTTACTGTTTCGTAATTTTTAGACATGTTTTTTCTTTTTTAAGATACAAATATGTCACAATCTATGTTTTTTATTGTTTTAAGGCAAGTATTAGGCAAACAAAGCACTAAATACTTCTTCGATTTTGGCTACTGTTTTTATTCCGATGTGGTATCGTGAAGCATCAAGCCCTTTTTTATTGTATTTGGAGATAAATATTTGTTCGAAACCCAGTTTTTCGGCTTCGGCAATGCGTTGTTCAATTCGATTGACGGCTCTGATTTCGCCCGATAGACCGACCTCTGCGGCAAAACATATTTTCGAATTGACGGGCATATCCTCATGAGAGGAGATGATGGCGACCACAACAGCCAAGTCAATCGCTGGGTCTTCCACTCGAAGTCCACCTGCAATATTTAAAAAGACATCTTTGGCACTTAAGCGAAAACCACATCTTTTCTCTAAAACAGCCAAAAGCATATTCATGCGTCGTGTATCAAAACCAGTAGCCGAGCGCTGTGGTGTACCGTATGCGGAATGGCTAACCAAGGCTTGTGTTTCGATCAACATGGGGCGAACACCTTCCAACATAGCTGAAATGGTGATTCCACTGAGCGGTTCTTCTCGCTGAGAAAGCAATATTTCGGACGGGTTGGATACTTCGCGTAAACCAGCACCATTCATCTCATAAATGCCCAATTCGCTGGCTGAGCCAAATCGATTTTTGACGGATCTCAAAATGCGATAGACATGGTGTCGATCGCCCTCAAATTGAAGTACGGTATCCACCATGTGTTCTAAAATCTTCGGACCAGCAATCATGCCGTCTTTGGTGATATGCCCGATGAGGAATACGGGAGTTCCACTTTCTTTAGCAAAACGAAGTAGTTCGGCGGTACACTCTCTCACTTGGGATACACTGCCTGGTGTGGATTCGATATGTGCCGAATGGAGCGTTTGTATCGAATCGATCACCACCATATTGGGCTGTAATAATTCGATCTGTTTAAAGATGTTTTGGGTAGATGTTTCGGTCAGGATGTAACAATCTGCTTTTGCAGAATGCTTTAAACGTTCGGCTCGCATTTTAATTTGCTGCTCGCTTTCCTCGCCCGACACATAAAGTACTTTTAGTCCAGGTAAATTAAGTGCTACTTGAAGCATGAGGGTCGATTTGCCAATACCTGGTTCGCCACCAATCAATACCAACGAGCCGCTTACAATACCACCGCCCAAAACACGATTCAGTTCTTTGTCGGGTGTGATTAACCGATGTTCTTCGCTGAAAACGATTTCATGAATAACCGCGGGTTTGTTTGATCGTTGAGTGCTTGTGGTATTGGTTTTCCAATTGGGGATACTCGTATTTGGCTTCTCAACCACCTCTTCAACAAACGTATTCCATTGATTACACGATGGGCATTTACCGAGCCATTTGGCCGATTCGGTACCACAACTTTGACAGAAATATGCAGATTTTGTTTTAGCCAACTTTTTGATTTTTAGGTGCAATAAACAAAGGTAATGCTATTCATCGAGGATGGTTTTGTTCATTCAGCCGATTATAACTAGAATCTAGGTACAACTTAGATTGTAAGCTCATGCTTTGAATAAGCATCCTTAGGTCACTACTCAAAGCTAGGTGGTTCGTTGGTCGTATCTGTGTACTCAGGTTTCTTCCTATGCGGGGTTTTTTCTTCTCTACCTGATCCAGACCCCCTACTATTAAATTCTGTAGATGAAACTGGCTTGGGGTATATTCTTGCGATAAACGCCTTGTCGCCATCGGATAAATTTAAAATACTATCAGCGCTAGTGGGAGGGCAAGCTGAAGCCCCAATAATGAATGGAGCAGGAAAATGATAGTTCATAATCGAGTGCGGATCATATTGGCCACTGTTTGAGAATGCTGGGCCATCGAGTGCTTCAAATAAATTACTGTCTACTTGGTCTAAATTCGCTCCATTAAGCGTGTATGTGAGGTAAACAACAATTTTGTTCCAATGGATTTGACTGTGTGGATTTTGATGCTCATGCTCGAGCCCAAGTGCATGACCAAATTCATGCAAAATAGCTCGTCTGACAAGAGCCTCTGTTGTACTGCCAAGCCGAATTCCATTGTAGGTAACTAAAGGTAATCGCATGGTTGGCCGATCAGATGGCATTCTTAATCCCTCAACTCCAAGAGCGGATTCGGTAGTTTTATCATCATCCGGTAGTCCAGTCCCAATATCTATTCTTATTTCAGCATCTTCAGTTGAATTATCTTCAAGAAAATCAAATTGAACATTTGCATAGGTCTCCCATTCTCTAACTGCATTTCTGATAAATTCTCTATAGTCATGGGGGCATCCATTGATAAACTTTACCCTCAACACCAAAGGACTACCATCGTATGGGAGTGGGTAGAATAATCTTCCTATTCCTCTGGGGGCTCTATGATGAGGTCCAACGCGGGAATATAAACCAGTCGTGCAAAAAGTAGTTATTTTTTTCTTTACCTCTTCCAATTCATCAAAAAGAACAACGCCATTTCGTTTTACCGTGATTAAACCATTTAGTTTGGTATCTGCTTTTTCACTTTCATTTAATAAAAAAGTGGCTTCATTAAATGAAAATGGAGGTTCGTCCTTCAGTGTTGCACTTATCTTGTAGTTTGTTGTACAGATTTCGTAATTCACGGATGAATTTCCTGGACCATATGCATTCTTATGGTATACAATTATTTTACCATCAAGCATTCTATAAATGGAGAAGGTCCCACTACCAACAGGACTTGTGGCATAAGCTGCTGTATTGATATCATAAATGAATTCTTCGGTCATATTGGTCCTACAGGGATAGGAGCTATTTTCTATCTCCCTCTTTTCGATTGATTTCGGCTCGACAGTATTGAATAAATAAATCCCTTTATTTGAAATAGAAATAACATCGCCTTTCAAGCCTGTCGTCAATGTACTATTCTTCACTATGTTATTGTCATTAAATCTGTAACTATCATCTGTAGTTTTGATTAGAATCCCTTCATGACCTTCATCATTTAATCTAAAACCTGGTTTGTTATTATAAATGGTAATAAGATAACTAATCACATGTTTAGTCTGACGTTTTTTATTCGCATTTAATGGGACACCATTGATATAGCAAGGCTGCCCATTGATCACTTTTTCTTGCTTGACTTCAACAGAGGTTGTTTCACTCCTTATCGTATAAATAGAGCCTGCTGTTGTATGACGTTTACCCTCTTCAAATAAAATAACTTTACCCTGTAGTATCTTAATAGGATCCTGTCCCTTGATCATTGTTACCACATGGTCCAAATGCTTTAGGTCAAATGTTATAAGCTTGCAAATTGCCCCTTTTGAATTTTTTATTTCAAGATTTCCAACAAGAGGTAAATCGGCCGCAACCAATCGTTTTTTATAAATATTAATGAAACCATTCGCATCTCGATCAATATCCAATAACGTTCCTTTTACGGTATGAATGGAATAAAGTGTTGTGTATTTTCCGTTGGAAGAGGTGAGCCTGTTATTTTCGGAACGGAGAAGCTGAACATAGTTCTCTTTACGGCACGAGAAAAGAAAGAGTGAGGTAAATATTAGAGCCTGTTTAAATTTTATTCAACAATAATTTTATAGCGGATAGTTTGGTCATATATTCTGCAGAATCGATCAATAGCTCATAGTTTCTACACAGTCTTCTGTCATTATCAAACCAAGCAAAAGTTCTTTCCACGA
>CAIOLR010000192.1 GCA_903859135.1 uncultured bacterium
ATGATGAAGATGAAGAAGAAGAAACTTTAGCATTAAAAGTAGAATGGAATCTCCCAAGAAATTGGGACGAAATAGCAAAAGAAAAAATATCCGAAAAAGATAGCGAAAGGATCTGACATGGAAAACATAGTGTTTCAACATTATAGAAATGCAAAAAATTGGGGTGACAGTTGGTTATTCACTACGAAAATGCTATTGCAAGGTCATCTTTTGACAGATAAGAAATACGAAAAAATGCTCAAAAATATATTTAACAACCAAAACGAAAATGGAGAAGAAAAATGAAAACATTAACAAAAACACAATTTAGAAAAGCAATTGAAACAATTTCAAAACAAATGCCTGCTGATTACAGTATGAGTAAAGCATTGTTATATGGGATTAGTTTTGATGAAGATAATAACATTACATTTAATGAAATTGGTAGCAGTGGAGATGTTTATGAATTGCTCAATCCGTTTACAGCAATTGAGAAAATGAAAGGCTTTGATTTCTTTTCAGTTGTAACTTGTGGTTGGGCAGCACCTAATAATCAAGATGATGATGAAGATAATGGAATTCCTCCATCTCAACACCCAGACAAAAGAAGGGTTATGCTTACAGTAAATGCTACAACTGATAATAAAATTGGAAGCGTAATTTCTTTTCAAGATGATCAAGAAAATCCAGTTTTTGATTATGGTGATGCTAAAGGTCAACTTGCTGAAGCAATTACTGAATTGATTGATTGTTACAAAATGGAACAAGAATAACAAACAAGTAATCAAAAAACATAAAAGGGACTACTGAGAAATCAGTAGTCCCTTTTTGTATTTACAAGAAAGAGGGGATAATCAAATGAATAATTATGTAGAGAATATAGAAAAGTATGCAAAGATGGCAACAAAGAAACCTGAAGACTTTGGTTATTGGGGATCTGATGATATGTTTGATACTTGGGGCTTTACTAATATTGATCAGAATAGAGACTCTGATGTATTAGAAAAAGCAAACTTTAAATTTATTACTGAAGATTTAATGGGTAGTTTCCCTGAGGATTATACAATTGAAACATATAATCATTGGGCTGTTGGTTCAGTTGATAGATTAGTTTGTCGTGTTTATGAAGAAGATAGAAAAACTATTGCATTGCCATTTGTTTTTGCAATGGAATGGTTAGATAAATTAGATGATTACCCAGTTGCAGATGAAGATTTTTATGGAACAATGTTGCATATTGATAACATAGAAAGTCTTAATTTTTGGGCTGATATTTGTCCTGGTTATGTTGATATTAAAAAATATCCTGATTGGGCTGTAGAAGTAATTTATGAATTAGAAGTCAATATGAATATAGAGTTTCATCTAGATTCAGGGACACCTAAAGATGAAGATATTATTCAAGCTATTTATAATCTTCAATATTGGAGTGCAGAAGGTTATACAAAATGGTTTGAATTCTGTGACCAAAACAATTTAGAAAGACCAGTGTTTTCAGTAAATGAAATATCAAAATACAATCCCAACCAATTAGAAATGGAGTTTTAAAATGCCAA
>CAIOLR010000193.1 GCA_903859135.1 uncultured bacterium
AATGTTTACTGTTTTGGGACAAAACGTCGTATTACAGAATTCCTTTTTCGAATACAAGCATCATTATTTCAGAGTTTGGCAACGCTCTTTAGGTATTATGGTTTTATCCGGCTTCTTAACTAGTGGTATATTTGCACTTCTTATATATTTTACACTTATTAAAACAATTGGACACCCTTGGTTTTGGGTCATTCTATCATCGAGTCTATTTTTAATATTTTCTCCCGTTGAACAAGTAGTAACTATATACTATACATTAAAACAAAAACCTATTCCTTTAAGCGTAGGTGCATTAGTAGCTGGTATACTAACTACTTTAACAGCACTTATCACCATTAAGTACTTTAAAATAGGATACTTAGGATGGATCATCGCTCTACCCATGACCAATCTAGTCAACTGCTTATTCTTTTTTCGCCGTTTAGTTATACTTGAAAAAATATATCCTAGACTGTGGATTAAAAAATCTTTCTTTATTCGTGCTATCCGTATAGGTCTTCCACTAACTCCTCACCAAATTTCATTATATGTAATATCTGTTTCAGATCGATTATTACTTTCCTATTTTAAAATACCGCTTACACAAATAGGTTATTATATCCAAGGATATAGCATGGGATCTGGTGGTTCTATCTTAACAACAGGCATATTTAGCACATTTGCAAAAAACATTCAAGAATCATTTAGAGGCAAAACAGATGCAGACAGATTTTTTATAAGAAAAGCATTGATTTTTATACCTATTAGTATTGCTGCTTGTTTATTCTTAGCAGCCTTATGGAGTAAGGAAATATTTTCCTTTTTATTTAAAAGCAAAGAATTAGCACAATCATATCCAATTGCTATTATTGTTTTTAGTGGTTTAATGTTTAATCCTATTTATTCCTTTTTTACATACCCACTATCTATCAATAACCAAACTTTTGCCATTTCAAAAATCACAATGATGGCTGCTATATTTAATATACTAGCAAATATTGCCCTTATTCCTTATTACGGAATATGGGCAACAGCCTGCACCACTTACATTTCTTTTCTAATAATGGGCATGGCTGGATTGTTGAACCGAGAAAACAGGCTTTTCTTTATGCAGTATTTGAATATTGATAAACTATGCCTGAGCCTACTAATTCTTTACCTTTTTCTTTTTGGACTAGCTTATTTCAGCAAAGAGTTTCACCCTGCTATCAAATTGGGTTACACTTTTTTTCTAGGAATAGCTTTACTTCTTTTTAGTAAAATCATGCTCACTCGCTACTTGCACAAATTACCATCCGATGAACCGTTACCTAATTTATAGCACGTACTACCCTACACCTCATTTCGAAACAGAAATGGATATTGCAAAGCAATTGATCCAAGCGGGGAAAGAAGTGTTTTTTTTGACCTGTAAATCTTATTTTCAAACTTGTTTTGTTAATATAAATCATCACAGGGCTATTTGTAATGTCTGTCAGTCTAAGGTAGAAGCTGGCTTAAAAGAGCTTTCCATTCCAAAGAACAGAATCATACAATTTCCCAACGTACCTCTTTATCATACCGAATCATTTTTAAAAGAAAGAATAACCTCTATAGAAACCCTTAAAGCCTTTAAATACAAGGGGAGTGATATCGGGCTAGCAGTAGCCTCTTCTATTATTTCTATACGTAGAGATCACAGATTTGATATTAATGCATATTGGCAAGATATTGTACGAGGGATAAACACGGCCCAAATGGTTCATGATGCTACCGAAATCGTATTTGAACAAATAAAACCCGATGCCGCTATTCTTTTCAACGGTAGGTTAATAGAGAACAGACCATTCATGCGGTTATGTGAAAGGTCAGGAATTACTTTTTACACCCATGAGCGAGGAGGACTAACTAACAAATATTCATTCATTGAGAATAGTACTCCGCATTCTTTAGAAAGAATAAAAAAAGAAATAGAAACAACTTGGCAAAATGCTGACATAAATAAAGAAAAAATCGGAGTAATTTTTTTTGAGGGAAGAAGAAATGGTGCACAACAGTCTTGGTATTCTTTCATAAAAAATCAAGAAAAGGGATTACTTCCTTCTTCTTTTGATAAAAAAAAATTCAATATCTCCATTTTTAATTCCTCGATGGATGAATATGAGACTATTCCAGATTTTGATTCCAAAATATATCAAAATGACAATGATGGTATTGAAAAAATTTGTGCTGCATTTGAACATAACCTCAATTATCAATTTTATCTACGTGTTCATCCATATTTAAAAGGGCTGCGAAACACCCAAATAAAAGAACTTGAGAAGTTAGCTGCCCATTTCAAAAACATTACTATAATTAGGCCCAGTGAAAAGATTGATTCTTATGCGCTAATGGAAGCTTCTGATAGTATCATTAGTTTTGGTTCCACTATGGGAGTTGAAGCTCTTTATTGGGGCGTACCTTCCTTATTGGCTGGAAGAGCCTACTATGAAGATTTGAAGGGGTTATTAAAACCATCTTCTCATGAACAAGTAGTAGAAATGATAGAGAATATTAAAATCAATGACAAAACAAACCCTTCAACACAACATAAAGACGAGGCTATAAAATATGGCTATTGGTGCTTAACTTTTGGCACACCTTATCAATATTTTACTCCTACAGGTATTAGTAGTGGCACTTTCAGTGGAAAAAAAATAAGCCCTACTAGAATCTCTCAATTAAATCGAATCCTATTGAAAGCGGGTCAACTACTTACAAAGTATACAGTTGCTAAATTCAAGTAATCAATACAAAATTTCATGACTAACCAACCTTTAGTTTCTGTCATCATTACTACTTATAATAGAGCCCACATGTTAAAAGGAACTATTGATAGTATTATTGGCCAAACATACCATAACATAGAACTGATTATTGTTTCGGATGCTTCTACAGATAATACAGATGAAATAGTTTCACCATACATTGAAGAAAGAATACGATATATAAAACTACCCAAAAACACAGGACTGCCAGCGGAAACAAGGAATAAGGGATTAG
>CAIOLR010000194.1 GCA_903859135.1 uncultured bacterium
ATGCGACTATCAATAGCAAAATTCTTCGTGGCCATATTATCTTTTTTTACGCTTAGTAAAATGCTAGCTCTGAAAAGGCTAAAATTTTCACTCGTCTGGATCATCCTCTTTGGTCTCGGAATAAACCAGAGTAAAGCACAAATTCATCTAGAAGAGTCATTCAAAAATAACACCAAGTCGAATATAGTTACGCTTGGTGGTTCGGCCACTCTTACAGCTATTACCAATATTAACGAGCAGAATGCAGATGACGGCTGGCTACGTTTAACTCGAGACCAAACTAGCCAATCTGGTTATGTTATTATTGACAAAGCATTTTCATCCACACTGGGGATCATTGCAGAATGTGAGTACAAAATATGGGGTAACCTAAGTAATGGTAAAACTGGATTTCAGGATAGACCTGGAGATGGCCTGTCTATTTTTTTGTATGATGGTAAAGTATCCAAGGGTAGATTTCAAATTGGCCCAAATGGTGCTTCGTTAGGATATGCAGCAAGCAAGACCGATGGTAGCGATGCGCTAAAAGATGGATATTTTGCTGTAGGTTTTGATGAATATGGTAATTTTTCCAACTCAAACCTACTACCAGGAGGAGGATCAAATCTTAGTAAGAGCATAAAACAATCCATAGCAATTAGAGGGCCTAGTTCTGCGACCTTCGCGACTCGATACCTCAAAGGAACTACAGATAATTTGGCAGATGCGATAGACATCGCTTTGAAAAATCAACCAATAGCATACCAAACAAGTACATCCACTCGGCCAACTGACAACGATTTCTACAGGAAAGCACGGATCATTCTTCTCCCAACTAATAATCATGATTTTACAGTAGAGGTTCAGCTTCAAATTCAACCCAATGGAAAATTTTATACTGTAATAAAGGATGTAAACATTGGCCAAAAAGCACCTAATACTCTAAAAATAGGCTTTGCTGCATCCACTGGCGGCGCAGTGGCCAATCATGAAATTAGAGATGTAAAAATTACAACCCCTGTTGATTTTACTATCACCAAAACGGCTAACAAAGTAGCAGCGAATGCTACGCAAGATGAAATTATATATAAATTAAAAGTGGCTAATATTGGTAAAAATGCTGCAAAAGCTACTATTACAGATATTTTACCCAAGGGACTGACCCTATCAAAATTAGGAGCAATCACATTTACCCAAACAAAAGGTAGTACTTCTCATTTTAAAATAAACAATACCGACAAAAGTGCTATCAACAATGACCTCATTGGTATGTCTGTCTACCTACCTCCTGGTACTTCGGGAGTAATTACCTATAAAGCACTTACTAACGTAAGGAACCCCAACGTATTTTCATTAAGCAATACAGCCACAATTACCCCTCCTAAGGGGTTTAGTGATCAAAATCTCAACGATAATATCAGTACAGCTGAGGTTTTTATTAAACCGGTGTTAATAAATAAAGATATTGAGGTTTGTTCGGGTGAAGCAATAAGTATACCGCTGACAGCTACTAGCCCTAACAATGCTAACATTAAATATGAATGGACAGCAAAGCAATATCATAATGGCTCTGCGACTGGTTTTCAAAAAAGTGGTACTGCATCAGTAATTACAGAAACATTTTTGGCTGAAAAAAATGACGAGAAAGATGAGGAGCCTGGAGGAAGTGTTGTATATACTGTAACACCTACTATTATAGTCAATAATAGAACAATAAAAGGCGATGCGAAAACCTTTACAGTCAATGTAAAGCCACGCACTCCAAAATTTGACAATTATGACCTTAATGATAGCGATCATAAAACTTATCCAATTTCGATTAGACTAAAAGATAATGCTACTGGGAAACCTATCAAGGATGTGATTTATAGATTCTATGCAGATGAGACAACATCTACCATTTTACATGAGGATAATAATAGAGATGAATATGCAGAGTATATCATGCCAACTAAATTTCCAGGTAATTTAAGTTGCTATGTGTCTTCTCAAAGAGATAATTTTTGTGAAGGCGAGCGCTCAAAAATTACTATCGATGTAAAACATCACATTTTTTTATCTTATGACAAAACAAGTGTCATGTGTGGTAGCCAAGTAATCATAACTGCGAGCCTATCAAACACCTTGGTAGCACCCCCAGGTGGAATTACAGTTACGTTGACAGAAAGTAATTACTCTAATACTACTACCAAGGCTATAATAGGAAAAGATTATATTGCCTTACCCGCTATTTATATCCCAGCGGGTAAACATGCGGCATCAAATACGATAGTCACTCGGTGTGATCCGAATACTACAGAGCAAAGGACATTAGCAATAGATGCAGCATCGACGGGTGGATATGATATTCCTAATCAACAACAACAGACCATACTGATAAATATTCCCAAGCAGCCTATTTCTTTAAAATTTACTCCTGAAAAAGTTGATGGAGGGCAATCGTCTACCTTGAGGGCCGAATTGCCTAATCCTGCTCCTACAGGTGGTATTACAATTTCCCTACACAAAGTAGGGGGCAATCTTGTTGAGACTTTTAGTGATCACATTTATATCACTACTGGCCAGACTTCGGCTAGCATTACAGTGACAACTAAAGTTAATACTGGAGCTATTAGTCAATTAATTGTAACTGGCCCCAGCAATTTGCCTGGATACACATTAAACAGCCCTGCTACGCTCACCATCGAACCGACTAAACCAGAAATAATCAATAGTCAATTAACAAATACTATTTGTTCAGGCGACCCAATAGGGATTTCTTTATCATCTACGCTTTTAAATACAACATATAGATGGACAGCAAAGAGCAGTAGTACAAATATTACTGGTTTTACCAATGGTAATGGAGTTGATATCAATCAAGTACTAACGAATAACGGAGCAACATCAGAAACTGTTACTTACACGGTAGTACCTGTGATTCGTATAAATGATCTAGAAGAAGTAGCAGGAAATTCAAAAGATTTTGTGATTACAGTGATGCCCCGTACCAAAACAGATACTAATTCTAGTCATAATCTTAATGATGATAATATTAAAAGTGAGACTCATAATACCGATAAATTTTATGACATTGATGAGATTGTAGATATAAAAAATCAGCTGGGTATAACGTACAGGTGGTATCATGACCTTGACCCAACAACAAAACCTACTTTAGGAAATTTTAATCAACTGGATATACCCATAGGACCGGTGGGATCTCAGACTTATTACTATACTAAACAGGAAGACGGTTTTTGTGAAAGTGGGCGTACTCAAGTAACACTTCATATTACACGTAATATTACGCTGAAGTTTGATCAACCAAATGTCCAAGGTGGTCAATCATCTACGCTAATAGCTAATTTACCTACAGCGAATGAAACAGGGCAAGATATCATAATTGATATTCAGCAAACAAGCGGTGATGCAAAAGATAAAATTCATTACACAAAACCCGAGCAATTCCAAATCATTATTAAAGCAGGTGCTTCGTCAGGTTCTGTTGAGGTAGGAACCATATTGGCCACGCAACTCTTGGGGCAGAAAACAGCCGTAGTAACAGGAAAAGCGACAAATTACACCTTTGGTGGGCCAGCAACACTCACCATTAGTGATCGTTCTGAAGATAAGGTAATCACTCTAAAATTTGATGGTGATGGCACAGTGCAGGGGGGCAATCTAGCTACTTTGACAGCTAGCTTACCTGATAATATAAAAGCACCACAAGGTGGTATTACAATTGTGATAACAAATACCCCTGGATTAGATAGAAATTCAGCACGTAAATCTCGTGACTTTAAAGCGAGAGATCTTCCGCAAGATATTTATATTAAAGCAGGTGAGTCATCAGGATTTATTCATATTCAAACTATAGATGATTCTCAGCCAGGTGTTCGTAATGTGATACGACCACTAACTGTAATGGGAACACCCAATGTCGGCACCATGGCATCACCATCAACGGTATTAGAGATTGACCAGAGTGATTATCCTGTAGGTATTAAGATGAGTTTATATAGTGGATACAACAGTGATAAAGCAGGAGAAATAACCTCAGGATATACAGCCTATCTGAAAATTAGGCCCGAACTTTCTAATGCAAAAAAAATACCTAAATACGATTATATTATTAAACTGAATGTAAGTAATACTCCTGGTAGAACAGAGGCTGTTATGGGTAAACATTATGATTTAACAGGAATAGATCCTAATGGGGAACAGATTACTCAAACCATTACTTTTAATTTTAATAGAAATAAAGAAGTAATAATCCCCTTATTCATAGCCCAAAAAACGAACGTTATAGGAGAAAAAAAAAGGTTAGAATTCAATCCAATCGTTTCAAACGGAGACAATTTCACCCCTGTATTTATCACTATTGTTGAAAATCCTCCTACTGAAATTTTGTTAGATTTTATTCCCTCATCGGTAAATGCTGGCGATCCAAGTATATTAATTGCCAAGTTTGACCAAAGTAAAAAAGATGTTGGCAGTCCCGACATTACCTCAATAAAAGATAATGAGATAAAACTGGTTCCTAGTGGTAATGCTTTATCTGGAACACATTACAATGGACTGCCAACTAGCATTACAATTCCTGCTGGTCGAAATTCCATTAGTGTAACCATACCCACTGTAGATACAAGGGAAGTTAATATACAAGATCGAGAATTGAAAGCCACAGGAAATTCGACTGATGGCTATACAATACAGAACGCCCCTGTATTAACTATCAAATATCCAACAGTACCCCTGCCAACAATAGATAATACAAAGTTAGAATATGAAATATGTTCTGGCAGTCCTTTTTCCATTACTTTCAATACAAACCCTAAGAATGACACACGATGTGTATGGACCGCCGAGGTAAAAAATGGTGTTACTGGTGCCTCTGAAAATACGATGGGAGGAAATTCTATCGTTGATGTGCTAAAAAATACAGGAGCAACACCAGGAAAAGTAATTTACACGGTAACACCAATTACCACAACGGCCAATGGCACAAAAGTAAAAGGCGATACAGAACGGATGA
>CAIOLR010000195.1 GCA_903859135.1 uncultured bacterium
AATTCCTTGAACACATATTTATCGATGAGTCCTGTTTCACTAGGATTAAATCTTGCACGCAAATCAGACCCAAAAGGCTCAAGCACAGGAAATTTAATTCTTCCATTTTGAGAATCTATCGTCACACCTTCTATAAAATCAAACAAACCATCGGGCGTGGGTGCACTTTGTTGATTCAAATTATCTAGACCTGTTAACTGGATCCATAACTTACCTGCCGTATTTGAACCTTCTGACATTTGAGGTTTAGGTATTCCTGTATTCTCATCATTTCGAAGAATATTCAGAATAAAACCAGAGCTATTAACCTGAAAGGCGTTTAAAGAATAAATATTCTTCATCATCAAATTCCAAGTTGGCAAAGTCGTTTTTAACGTTTCGTTCTTCAATAATTTGACAAACAGCTGTGTACGTGCTGCATCACCATTCACGGGAATATCTGTTGAAAACTCTCCAACCTGATACGTGACCCCATTAACTGTATACTGGAAAGCCACCGCTAGCACCTCATCTGCATTTAAGCTACTATTCAAAGAAACATATCCCAATTGAGCATTAATGGTATACTCCGTACTTTTCAACTTACGCGCATAACTTAATTTAGCATAATTATCAGTACCACCATTGGCCTGAAAAAAGGAGGCAATTGTATTATCGTTTGTATAGCGTACGTTGGGGGCAGCATTTTTAAGAACGTCCAATAAATTATTAGACTGTAAAGAAGATACTCCAGAACCTGTAAACCCAGTAGGCAATTGGGCATATCCTGGTCCACCAGTCACTTGTGTTTTATTGTAAATATAATTAGGGTTATTTTCACCTAAATCTATCAAAGCCAATATATCTCTAGAATCGGCAGTAGAACCTGTTTTATTAGTCAACCATACCTCCACCCTGGTTACGTTAATTTGAGAAATAATGGTTGGGATCTTACTTAAAGATTGATTGTAGTTATCTCTAAAGTATTGTGATAGGAAAAAATGTCTATTTGCATCATAGGAATTCGCCGAAATACGAAACTTATTTTGTTGAGATCCATTTGAAATAGTAATGTTCTGCTGTTGCGATTTTTGCTGTGAAAACACCGTAGTCACATTGAGTTTTCCAAACTGTAGCTGCGTTTTTAACCCAAATAACGCTTGACTCCCCGTAATCAAAGAAGTATTAAGTGGAAAACTTGTATTACCAGCTTCTATTTTTTTGATAATATCGTCATCCTTGCCTTCAAAACCAGGTTTAGTAGGGATACCAGTAAACTGCAACTTAACCTGATTTTCAAAATCAAACTGTGCTTCTGTATTATAATTCATCAGGATTCGCATTCTACTACCAACTTGCCCAACCACATTTGCTTGCATACGCTGGGTAAGATCAAAACTAAATTGAGAACGTTGATTTTCTTGCAACAAAGGATTTTGATTGACATTGATCCGACCAGCCATAATTACTTCTGCGGATACCTGGGGTCTAATGTCAATGATGGTTCCTCCAAATATGCGTTCAAAAACTTTATTATTAACGACAATTGGTGGAATAAATCCAGGCTCCCTAGCTTGAACTAAGGGCAGATCTGAAAGTTCTTTCCAGTTTTTCTTTTTAAGAAGTTGATTCTCATATCGCTGGTATTCCTCAATAGTCAGGTATTGAGTTGGGCGATATAACCGATCTCCCATCTTTTCGCTGATAATATACATCCTAGTGATGGGATCAAATTCTACCTTTCTTTGAATGTTAGCAGGATTGGAAAGGTTAACACCGGCTTGTTTTTTTAGATTAATACTGGGGGAATCATGAATCGGATACCTCAATTTTGATGTATCCGATTCACCCGCTGTTTTTTGTGCAAAGGCAGGACCTATCCCCAAAAACAAAACGAAAAAAATAATACGTACTATAAAATAAAAACTTCTCAATTTTATGCGATAAAACGATTCTAACAAAACAACCTATATTAAATATTCGCGTGTATAATTTGTTTTCAGCAAGCATGAGCTATCATGAGCCGTTTTATTCATTCAGCGTTTGTGAAGGACATATAAAACAAGAACCTACATTCTTGTGAAGTAGTTTGCCTTACTCCATCCAGAAGCGAATGTTCTAAACACAGGTCTGTCATATGCCGATAGAGGCAACAATATCGTTTTTATTTCAATTATAGCAACAATTGTAGTTTAATTTTTTATATAACATGTTATTTTTTTATCCTGTTTTTTTCAATAAAAAAAAGTACCCAAAATACAAGAAAGCAATTATAAAATATTTAAAGCAGTTTTGATCAATTTTTCTACTGTTAAGTTTTCTTTTACTCCCCTTAGTGCTTGATCCAAAGCTTTCTCTGCCACATTTTTTGCGAAACCCAACATCACCAAAGCAGAAAGTGCCTCATCCTTAGCTGTGTGATGATGAGGAATCGTGATTAATGATCCTGGTCCTTCCTTTTTTAATTTATCTTGCAACTCTAAAATCATACGCTGTGCGGACTTTGGACCTATTCCTTTAATCTTCTGAATAAGTGGTATATCACCCCTAATAATTGCATCTTGAATTTCAACGGGTGTAATAGATGATAATATCATCCGCCCTGTATTCGGGCCTATACCCGAAACAGATACCAAATGCAAAAATAGCTTACGCTCACCTTCATCAGAAAAACCGTATAGGGTGTGTGCATCTTCCTTGACGTGTAACCAAGTAAAAAGCTTGCAAGACGTTCTATCTGCCAACACGGAGTAGGTATTTAGAGAGATATTAATATGATAGCCCACACCGCCTGCATCAAGAACTACGTAGGTGGGACATTTGAAAGTTAGTTGACCACTGATATAAGCGTACACTTTTATAAAATTTAGGATTTACGTATACGCTTAAAAATGCTCTTTTGAGAATTCTTTACACTCAACTCTTCTTCTTTTGTTTGAACATCCACAACAGCAATGGTAACCATATTGACAATTTCACGAATGGAACTTCCTAACTGCAAAACATGGACTGGCTTTTTCAATCCAAGCAAAATTGGACCTACTGCTTCTGCACCACCCAACTCTTGTAATAGTTTATATGCCACATTTCCGGACTCAAGTGTTGGAAAAATCAACACATTGGCTGGTGCACCATTTAAGCTGCTAAAAGGATAATTGTCTTTCAATAAATCGGGATTCATTGCAAAATTTGCTTGCATTTCTCCATCCACCACAATATCTGGATATCTTTCGTGTAGGAGTTTTACAGCCTGACGTGTTTTTTCGGGTATAATCCCATCATTCGACCCAAAATTCGAATAAGATAGCAGTGCGATGCGAGGCTTTATATTAAATTTTTTCACTGAACGATCCAGCAAAACGGTGATATCTACCAAGTCTTCAACACTTGGATTTACGTTTACAGTCGTATCTCCAAAAAAAATGGGGCCTTTTTTAGTAATCATCATATACATCCCAGCCACTTTATTAACCCCACTTTCAATACCGATAATCTGTAAAGCAGGTTTAATGGTTGCCGCATAATTTTTCGTCAAACCTGAAATTAATGCGTCTGCTTCGCCAAACTGGACCATTGAAGCACCATAATAGTTACGATCGCGCATCATCTTTTTTGCTTCTGATAGCGTAATCCCTCTTCGCTGACGCTTTCGAAAAAGATAATCAGCATACTGGTTTAGCTTGACCGATTCTTCTAATGGATCTACAATTTCTACGCCATATAACTCCAGCTCATTTTCGAGCAAAATCTGTTTAATTAGTTGCTTATTTCCCAATAAAATAGGAATGGCAATGCGTTCATCTCGTACAATTTGCGCAACCTTCAGTATTTTATAATTATCTGCCTCTGCGAAAACAACACGCTTGGGATTGGATTTAGCCTTGTTCGTGACAGCGCGTAACAGCGCATCATCTGTGCCTAGTCTCAACTTCAGCTCCTCTTTATAGGCATCCCAATCGGTAATTATTTTGCGAGCAACACCAGAATCAATCGCAGCTTTGGCTACCGCAGGGGATACCGCTGTGATCAAACGAAAATCGAGGGGCTTAGGAATAATATAGTCTTCACTAAATTTTAGATTTTTGGTATTGTATGCCATATTGACCGCCTCTGGAACAGGTTTTTTTGCTAACTCGGCAATTGCTTTCACAGCAGCGATCTTCATTTCTTCATTGATGGAAGTTGATCGCACATCCAATGCCCCTCTAAAGATGTATGGAAACCCAAGCACATTATTTACCTGATTGGGGTAGTCAGACCGACCTGTTGCCATAATGATATCTTTACGTGTTTTAACAGCCACCTCGTAAGCAATCTCTGGGTCAGGATTAGCCATTGCGAAAACAATTGGATTCTTAGCCATTGTTTTTAACATAGCAGCAGTCAGCACATCGGGTGATGACAAACCAATAAAGACATCGGCATCCTTAACAGCATCTGCGAGCGTGTCAATTTTGCGAGAGGTGGCAAATTCTGCCTTTGTACCTTCGAGCTTATCTCGATCCTTGCGGATCACTCCACTCCGGTCGAGCATCACCATATTTTCACGTTTGGCACCCATACTCAAATACAAACGTGAACATGAAATAGCAGCAGCTCCAGCCCCATTTACAACAATTTTTATCTTATCTAATTTCTTTTTTTGAATTTCGCACGCATTAATTAAAGCTGCTGCTGATATGATCGCTGTTCCGTGCTGATCATCGTGCATCACCGGAATATTCATTTCTTCCTTTAGTCGACGTTCTATTTCAAAACATTCAGGGGCCTTGATGTCTTCTAAATTAATTCCTCCGAAAGTAGGCTCAAGTGCTTTTACGATGGCTACAAATTCATCAATATTTTTTGTGTCTAATTCTAAATCGAACACATCAATATCAGCAAACAATTTAAAAAGGATGCCTTTCCCTTCCATTACGGGTTTACCTGCCTCTGGACCAATATCTCCCAAGCCAAGCACCGCGGTACCATTGCTAATAACAGCTACCAGATTACCCTTTGCTGTGTATTTATATACATCTTCCTTATTCTCGGCAATTCGCAAGCAGGGCTCAGCTACACCGGGCGAATAGGCTAGAGCTAAATCGCGCTGAGAGTTTGTTGGCTTTGTAGAAACAACTTGAATTTTCCCTGGACGTCCTTGCGAATGATAATCCAGTGCATCTTGTTTATGGTTAGTCTTACTCATTGATCATATTATTGGAACATGCGCCAAAAGTACGATTCTTTTCTAATGTGAATAAGACTGAATACGATATTCATAAAAAAGGACCGAGCTGTTTGTTCGGTCCTTTTTTATGAAAAAATTTCTATCCTAGGGTTTAACTGCGTCTATAACCGTTGGATACTTCAAGCCAGTAGCACTTATTAATTCAACCACAACGGAACCTATAATAATTTCTACGTGTGCCTTTACAGGGATTCGATTCCCATCATCTGTTATCCACAGATACAGCTTACTGTTTTTTCTGAAAATTCGGCCTGGTTGGATAGATGGACTAAATTTCAAGCAGTTGACATATCCTAAGCTGGTTTGAATTCGCTCTTTTCCTACATAGGTGATGTCTACTTTAGATATAGCATTGGTTAAATAGTAATTCATACTAAACATATCGCCCTCGTTAATTTTTGTCAGATCCAGGCTCCTTGCAAAAAAGTATGCTGAAACTAAATCAAAGGTTTGACTTTCACACTTTAAAGTGCCCTCATTTGTAATGATCTGCTTTTTATCCTGATAAAACCTCACTTTATCATTTCGACGATAGCCTCCCTCTCTAATATTCTCGGTATACAAATAAGGGGTCAATTCTTCTTTATCTATATATGAATCATAACGATCACGCACTTTATTAAACAGCGCAAAAACTCCAGCGGTATGCCCCTCTCCCATTAAGTGAAAGACTGCATTGTTATCGAATTTCAAATCACTATCCTCCACACGAACACTCGCTTCTCCAGCTGTTAAAATACCGTACCTCACTTTGTACTTCAACTCTTCGCCGGCCTGGAATACCTGTTCTTTTCTCCTCCGAAGCTCCTGAGCCATTGTTTGATGTACAAAAACGAAAGAAAATAAGGCAAAAATGAACCTTGACATATGATGGTGTTTTATAGAAACTTTAAATCTTACGTTTGTAAATAGGCACCGTTGAACAAGGTTCACCATACATAATACTTTTGGCGACCATACTCAACTTGGATGTCAGCTCTACAAATGATGAAATAGGTACTGGAACTTCGCCACAACCTTTCACCACAATACGTTGATCACGATAGGACTCTAAGTCCATTTTAGCTAACGCGCGATCAAAGAGGATTGTTTCCAGTACTTCTAAATTACCAAAGACCACTACTTTCGCATACGGAGTGAGCTTATTAGCCAATAACATATACGCCCAAGTTGGAACGATTGCATCAGATGAACAAATAATAGCCACATATTGATCCTGATACATGGACCAGTCTTCATTTTTGATCATCTCACGAAAATCTTTTTCCCTCAGTAGCAATCCCTGAAAAAGATGTTCCTTGATATCATATAAAACTCGTTCACCTTTGGGGTATAAATCTGCCAAATCAAAGCTGATCAAATTACTCCCAGCAACCTTGTTAATTATTTCTTTCTGTATATCCATCATGTTACAAACAAAAAATCCGGAGAAGAAATCAATCTCCTCCGGATGCAATTTAGCAATGTTAATCCTTAAAAAAACCTAACGCGATTATCTTTAATTTTAGCCTGATCACTAAGCACCTTATACGTTTCATTGGAAGCGCGCTGCAAAAGCCCCTGTATGATTTGCTGTTTCTGCCTAAACGCATTATTTAGTGGACCAGGATTACTAAATCCATTAACAACAAATACATACACGCCACGATCCCCATCGATGGCCTTAGAAAGCTTATTTGGCTGTGAACCAAATATCGTTCCGACTAATTTACTTTCTTGTGAAACACCTGGAAGTATTGGATTAGCAAATACCATATTTTCAACAGGAACAACTGATTGGCCCAACTTTTTCGCTAATTGATCAATGGACGATACACCAACGAGCGCATTACTCATTTTATCTAACAACATCTTAGATTTTATACGATTCAACACGAGTGGCTTAATTTGCTTTTTCACCTGTTCTAAAGACATGGTTCCTTTTTCCTGAACAGCCACAAGTTTGGCTATTACAAACTTGTTATTTGTTTCAAAAATCTGTTTTGCCACATCTCCTTCCGATGCTTTATATGCCCAACGAACCATTTCTCGTGGATTCTCTAGGCCTGGTATTGAAGCCGAAGTCGGCAATACATTTTCAGCTAAAAGCTTGGTGTATCCCATCTTTTTAGACTGCTCATCAAAGGAGCGTCCATCATTTACATTGCTCAAAAAGGCAGACGCTTTTGCATAATAATCCTGCTGAGTTTTAGAACTACTTATTAACGCTTTATCTACCAAAGCTACTTTTGCAACTCTTGATGCTCCTTTTTGACCATCAATCCGAATAACATGCACTCCAAACTGCGTTGTGATAATTTTTAGATCACCTGTCTTGCCATTAAATACAGCATCCTCAAACTCGGGTATCATCGCACCTCGACCAAAAGTACCCAAACTTCCTCCCTTTTCTTTTGACGCATCTGTTCCATATTTTGCGGCTAAGCTTGCAAAGCTTTCTGCCCCAATTTGAATGATGTTTCTGATGGAATCAGCTTTTAGTCTCGCTTTTTCAACACCTCCCTCTGCCGTTGGATTAATCAATATATGGCTTGCTTTGACCGAATCTGGTGACATTTTAACATCTAAAACTTTCACCATCGTATAAACTCCATTGCTAAATATGGGCCCGATAAATGCCCCTCTCTGAGCACTAAATACAGCGGTATCTACTTTCGGATCCAAACGGCCTTTCTCAATATACGAAACAGGCACTTTTGTATCTGAGTTAATCCCTACGAACAAAGAATCGTTGGTCGTAGCTTTAAATTCAACAAACAATTTATTCACCTTCTCTTTTATCTCCGTAGAATCTGCCTTTGATGGAATGGCATCAAAAACAACGTATTCAATCGTTCTACTTTCCTGAGGATTCTTGAAACGATATTTATTTTCCTGATAATAATCCTTGTAATCTTGATCTGAAATCTGAACCGCCTTATCTGGAACAGACGCATAATCTAGTGCTACGTAATGGAAGTTGGCCAACTTGTTTCTCTGATTATAGTCTTCGCGGGCTTCAAGCGATGTCACATACAAGCCATTTCTAACAAACTCATTATATTTCTGAGCCAATCGACTCCGTCGAATACCTACAAGGAAGGAAGTCCACTGCCTGCTCATCTCACTTTGTGGATTTTGAGTTTTTATTTTTTCGATAAAGGCCCCCAATTGTGTACGGTCAACCTCACCTGTTTGCGGATTACCGAATGTTTGCACAACCTTGGGATCTGGATTTTTTCCAGTTATCAAATCGTTCAACTCATTTTTACTAACTTGAATACCTAAACGGTTGGTTTCCTTATCTATTAAAATTTGGGAAACGGTTTGATTCCATGTATTTTCAACAACATAGGCCATCATTTGTGCATTTAAACTCTGATGCCCCATCCGCTGTTTAAAATTATTGGTATTGGCTTCCACTTTATTGTTAAAGTCTTGAACTGCTATCACCTCATCGGCCACAACTCCGACTTCATTCTCGTGCGCTTTCCAGAATGGACTACCCAACCGGATCACATCTCCGACCAAAAATGCAACTATTGCAAAACCGATCAACCCAACCAGGATAATACCCACCCGGTTCCGCAGAAAACTCATTATTCCCATAAATAAAACTGATTTAAATGTCCCTTAACAGAGAACGCGCAAGATACAAATTCGAACCCCTAATTTCCAAATTCAGAAAATATGAATTAAAAAGGGTGAACAGTAACGCTATTCTTTACAATTCAGTCCATGAAGGAAACTGTTGTTCCCATAGTTTGGCATAGTGCGACTTTGTGCCGATAAGCTCTTTGTGGGTGCCTTCCTCTACCACCAATCCTTTATCCAAAACGATTATTTTGTCTGCATTATAAATGGTGCTTAAACGATGAGCGATCACCAAAATTGTTTTATGATCCGCTTTCAAAAGATTGATCATTTGTTGTACATATTGCTCGGACGCTGAATCCAATGAGGAAGTAGCTTCGTCCAAAATTAAAATTTCTGGATTACGATATAAGGCTCTCGCGATCGCTATCCGTTGACGCTGCCCTCCAGACAAGGTGGTGCCATTTTCGCCCAGATAGGTTTGAAAGCCCTTGGGCAAGGTTTCTATAAATTCAATAATTCCTAATTGGGTGGCAATATCAATCACTTTTTGCATATCGGGCTCGTAATCACCAACAGCAATATTATCGACCACATTGCCCGCAAATAAATCAATTTGCTGGGGAACTACAGAAACCATACTCCTAAGAGAGGTATTATTGATATACTTCAAGTTATACTTCCCAATGGATATCGTGCCATTTTGAATGGGATATAAATTTTGAAGCAAGGACATCAAGGTAGATTTTCCAGAACCACTCTCACCAACAATGGCCGTAAATTTACCTTGTGGGATGTTTAAATTTAGTTCGTCGAACACCGTCACCCGTGTGCCATAACGGAATGATACATTTTCAAAAGAAATATTCCCCAACTTATCTGGTGTTAGATCAATCTGGTTATCTTCCTGCTCGCGTTCCAAATCCATAATTTCAAACAATCGATCGGCAGCAATAACGGCATTTTGTACCGTTTTGTTCATCCCTATTAACGAAGAAACTGGTCCCGTAAAATAGCCTATCAAACTATAAAAAGATAATAGTTCGCCTGGAGTAATCTGACCATCTAAAACATATCCAGCCCCCACCCACAACAAAATGATGGTGAATATATGGGATACGAATTCCGATGAGGTACCAGAAAAAATGGAATTCATAAATGATTTGTAAATGGTGCCAAGGAGGGTAATAAAATGCGTTTCTGTTTTTTCATTGGCATATGCTTCTAATCCGAAGCGCTTGATCGTTCCTACGGCATTGATACTTTCAAACAATTGCGACTCCAGTTCGGCGGCATTTTCCATCAAGGTGCGCTCCATTTTCTTATTCAGCTTATTTGTCACTGCATAAATCAATGCGTACAGCGGAACGACGGTCAACATCAGGAGTGCTAACTTCCCATTATACGTGAACATTACGATGAACGAAAAAATTAGAATAAAAATGTTCATCAAAAAACCGATGCTCGCATCGTTCAGAAAAGCTCTAATTTTAGAAGCATCGTTGATCCGTGATACGATCTCACCGACACGCATCGTATCAAAAAATTGTTGAGGTAATTTTAGAAGGTGTTTATAGTATCCCAAAATAAGTTGAGAATCCAACATTTGTCCCGTTTTGACGGTAAAGATGGTTTTTGCT
>CAIOLR010000196.1 GCA_903859135.1 uncultured bacterium
GAAAAATACCAGTTTTTGTTATAAATACATCCATTTATTGCATAATTTTATACACATATTTTAATGTAAATTGTTAATAATGTGATACTTGATTCCTTTTTGAGGACCGACTAATTATCAATGACAGATCTAATGACAAAGAAAGCGTGTTGACCCGATTTGAATTGGCCAGATACTTTTTGTTTGACTTTAATAGTACGAATGGATCTTTCGGAGGCATTATTATCGGGGAGTAAAGGCGCCTGAAAAAGGCGGCATAAAACTTATTTATGGAAGAAAATAACAGGCTTAAATCAAGACCTAAAGGGTAAACTATGTCCTTTTTTGAGCAAAAAATGGAAAATCGATACTTTTGTCCACAGCCTGAGTAGCTTGTGAATAAAATGACCCCGCAAAATATCTTAAAATCAAAAATGGCAAACAAAACTTTATTCTGTTTGCCATTTTTGTGTAATTCACCAAGTGCCACTTGTTATCGCTCATGCTGAGCACACCAAAAAGGCCCCTAACTCTAAAGCATTATTTTAAATTGATTTTTTAAACCAGCCCTTTATCTTCTTTGAATTGGAATCTGTGATGAGGTACATACATGGAACCAGTATTAGTGTTAAGAATGTGGCAAAGCCCAATCCAAAAATCATAGTCCATGACAAAGGTCCCCAGAAGGCTACACTGTCACCGCCAAAGAATAAATGTGGATTAAAGTGGGTGAAAAGTGTCGAAAAATCGATATTAAGCCCTACAGCCAATGGTATCAAACCTAACATCGTTGCCGTTGCTGTTAAAAGTACGGGGGTCATACGTGTTCGTCCGGCTTCAATAACTGCTTCGCGAACTGGCATCCCCTGTTCAATCATCAACTCGATAAACTCTACTAATAGAATACCATTACGAACGACAATACCTGCCAAGGCAACGATTCCTATGCCCGACATGATGATAGACATCTCCATCCGAAAAATCATGAGCCCTAACAGAACACCTATGATACTGAATAGGATCTCGCTCAAAATAATGAGTGGCTTACTCACCGAATTAAATTGGATAACCAAAATAATTAATATCAATCCCAGCGCAATCATCAGTGCTTTTCCTAAAAATGAGGCGGTTTCTTTTTGTTCTTCTTGTTCACCAGCCATTTTAATTTCTACCCCATCTGTTTTTTTAAACTGGTTGATTTCATTGCCGATGTTTGCCACAACCTGATTAGGATTATAACCATTTAACACATTTGAAGAAAGAATAATAATTCGTTTTTGCTGCTTACGTTTAATGCCTCCATACGTATTTACATAATCAATTGTCGCAAATGATGATAGTGGCACTTGACGAACAACCCCTCCCATTCCCATGTCACGATAGGTTATTTTTATATTACGTAATGCTTCCAAATTATTACGTTGATCTTCTTTAGCACGTAGATTAATCTCATAATCTTCTGTTACATCACGAAACTTTGACACTTCTTTCCCAAATAAGGCAGTACGTAAACTCATACCAATCTGGCCTGTTGAGATACCTTCACGATTAGCCCGTTCTCGGTCGATATCAAATATGACTTCGGGTTTATTATTCTGAAAATCTGATCTCAGCTCCTCTACACCTCCGATCTGCTTAGTATCCAAATAGCTTTTTAAATCTTCAGCTGTTTTTATCAAAGATTCCAAATCGTCCCCCGTAATTTCTATGCTAATGGGCTTTGACGTTGGTGGGCCTGCCTGCTCTTTAGCGACGGTAATCTCAGCAGCAGGAATACCTTTTACAACCTCACGTATTTTGTTCAAATAAGTGGAAGTATTTGGGCCTTTACGCTTTCCATATTCAACAAAAGCCACAGTCACTTTTCCTTTGTTGGGATATTTTCCTTGATCCTCATCCTGTGGATCAGTAACCCCCACTGTCACATTAGAAATAATAGAGGAAACATCTGGATTATCTTTGCCACCCACTACTTTAGTAACCCTTTGTTCAATATCCCGTACCACTTGGTTTGTATAGGCTTGATCTGTACCAATAGGCAAACTAACGTACACATACACAAAGTTTGGGTCACCATCTGGGAAGAATACTATTTTTGGCGGCACAACAGTCATCAAGAAAAAAGTGAAAAAGAACAAGCCAATCGTCCCCCACAGCATCGTTCTTGGACGCTTCAAAGACCACTCCAACACACCTATATATTTATCCTGAATGCGAGGCCAAATATTTGTTTGAAATTTTTTGACTATTCCTGTCAGATAAAAGTGGTTCAGAAGATACAATAACGCTAGAAAGACCACAAAATTTCCAAAACCAAAATTGATTAAGTACGCTACAATAGCAAAAGCCGAAAAAAGCAACAAAGTACGACCCACTTTTTTATCAAATTTCGGTGCTTTGTCCTTACCATGATGTTCTACACCCATAAAATCAACGGCAAAAACTGGGTTAATGATGTATGCGACAACCAATGACGCCAATAAAGTAATGATGAGTGTGATGGGCAAGAAAAACATGAATTTTCCAATAATTCCTGGCCAAAATAATAAGGGAATAAACGGAGCAAGCGTAGTCATGGTACCTGAAAATACGGGAAGAAAAACTTCACCAGCAGCCATTTTTGCGGCTTTTACAATAGGTACTTTACCATTATCAAATATTCGATGCGTGTTTTCTATCACCACAATGGCATCGTCCACGACAATCCCCAATCCTAATAAAAAAGAGAAAAGTACAATCATGTTCATGGTGAAGCTAAAGCCCAATAGCCCCCCCAATGCTGGCATGGCCATGAAGGCTATAAACATGGATAGCGGGACCGACAAAGCCACAAATATGGCATTGGTTACTCCCATAAAAAACATCAGAATAATGGTCACCAATATAAATCCGATGATGATCGTATTAATTAAGTCGTGCAGTGTAGTCCTCGTTTTGTCTGATTGATCACCAGTTATGGTAATGTGTAGATCTTTAGGTAACAAATTCCCCTCCATTTCCTTGATCATCGTATTTATTTTATCAGATGCCTCAATCAAGTTTTCCCCACTACGTTTTTTCACGTTCAACGTAATTACATTTTTCCCATACAAGCTAGCATAGCTTTCTTGCTCTTTGGATGTATCCTTTACATCGGCGATATCTCTGAGATAAATAATTGCACCACTGGGATTTTTAAGTGCTAAGTTGGCTATCTCGTCAGCGCTTTTAAACTCTTTTTTAACATTCAGCGTACGACGGACACCATCCATTTTAACTGTACCACCAGAAATTGTTAAGTTCTCGTAACCCACTGCCGACTCAATATCTTGGAAAGATAGCTGCGCAACAGCCATTTTATTGAGATCGACATTAATCTGCACTTCCCGATCTAAAGCCCCGACAATATCAACACCTGATATTTCTTTGAATCCCTCGATTTGATCCTTCAAATCGTCTGCATACTTTTTCAATTTCTTCAGATCATAGTCTCCCGAAATATTCACATACATAATAGGCAAGTCAGAAAGGTTGACATCCATTACACTAGGTTCGTTCGGCAGATCGTTTGGCAAATCCTGTCGCGCTTTATCTACGGCATCTTTTACTCGCTGTTTTGCATCTTTAATATCCACATTTGTGTTAAACTCTGCAGTAATGATCGAATAGTCCTGATATGAATTTGACGTCAGTTTTTTTAACCCTGCAGTAGATTTTAACTGTTTTTCTATTTGCTTGGTCACTAAATTCTCCATATTCGCTGGCGATGTACCAGGGTAAACCGTTGACACAAATATTTTGGGAATAATAATTTCTGGAAAATTTTCTTTCGGTAGGTTGTTGTAAGAAAAATACCCCATAATGCCAATAATGACAACCAAAACATAAATGGCTGTTTTGTTATCTACAGCCCAACTAGATGGGCCAAACTCTTTATCGATATCTTTTATATGTTGAACTTGTTTTTTCATGAGTTTATTTTTTTTATCGGCCATGAAGCTGTCATTAGCTGAATTTTTCACTAGTGTTTATTTTTTAGCGGTGTTCAAGAAATCGCTTCGCTTTTAATCATTAGGGTTTGTGAGGGGCAGCTCATGACGTTTTCATTGCCATTTATCCTTTTTTGATACTCAAGAGTCACTTCACCAAGGTTTTTTCAACGTTGTTTATTTTTTTATAAAACATCGAACAATGCGGGGTTGTAACATCAGCTATTTATTAAATTTCACAGCATCTCCCTCGTTCAAGTTTTGCATTCCAGCAGTAATAACTTGATCACCAACCTTTAGTCCTGATAAAACTTCTGCTTTACTATCGAATACCTTACCAACGGTTATATTGGCACGCATTGCTTTACCCTTGTCAACCACGAACACATAGTCACCGTTTTCTGCTTTTTGAATTGAATTTACAGGCACTGTTAGTGCTTTTGGGTTTTCATAATCTACAATTTTAAGCATAGCCAGCATGTTAGGATGATATTTTCGATTGGAAGGTAACTGGGCCTCTATACTAAAACTCCTAGATAACGGATCAATCGTTTTTGAAGCAAAAGACAACTTTGTATTAATAGTATCTGGGACATCTGGAAGAATAATACTCACCTGGTCCCCTTGATTAATACGACCAGAATAGGACTCAGCAACCAATGCCTTTGCTTTTAACTTACTTGCATTAATGACCCGTATGGCAGACATACCAGGCTGAACAGATTGCCCCATCTTTAAATCCATTGCATCAATAGTTCCTCCTATCGGAGACTTTATTTTGTACATGGCTATTTGAGAATGCAAGGTAGCCATACGACGCTCTGCACTTTCTTTTTGTGTTTTAGCACTAAGGTATTGTACCTCTGTACCTATTTTTTGATCCCAAAGATTTTTTTGACGTTGAAATAAGGTATTTGCTAAATCTAACTGGTTTTGTACTTCA
>CAIOLR010000197.1 GCA_903859135.1 uncultured bacterium
CCCGGTCACGATGTGCAACAAATTGTATCTCTTGCAAAAGACGAGAAAGCAAGTGGAAAAGAAATCGGTTCTATGAAATGGTCTCGCGGTGATGCCTATGGAACAATTTATCCCACTGCGCGCGTTCCAGAAGGAACTGTTAATTTTACAACGGCAGACAGACCCACCCTCTATGTCGAATTGGCAAATGTAAATATGAATCTGATACTGGCTCAGCGCAAATCAGAATGCCGCGTCTTTACCGAAGGATGGGATGTGTATGAAGTGAAAGAAGGCCGTGGACGACTACTCTTTGCAAATTAATAGAAATGATACTAATAGATCGTGTCTCAGTCATGAGCACAATACGGCTGCGACCAAGACAAATAAGGCAATCAAGAAAAAAGCATTCATCTCGCTCGCCAATTTGTGTGGGTATTATTACCATTCCCCACCAGAAGAAAATCAAACACGGCTCGTCGCATGTGATGAAAACATATGTGGATTGGTTTATTAATAGAGGCGTACAAGTGGTACTGATTCCTTATGATACGAAAGATCATGAGATGTATTTTAATATGGTACACGGCCTTCTCATTCCTGGAGGAGAAACAGGATTTGTTGTTGAAAATAAATCATTTATGCATTCCGTCACACAATTTATTGAACTCTCTTTACAGCCCCGTGTCTATTTTCCAATATGGGGGACGTGTTTTGGATTTGAAATGTTACTATTTGTCATTGGAGGATTTTCTAAGTTAAAACGCTATCCTGCTGACGGACTCTACCCCATTACAATAACAGAAAAGGGTAAGGCATCACGAATGTTTCGTTCTTTTTCCCCAAGCTATCTCCGATTTTTAGAGAAAGAGCCATCTACTCTTCAACATCATGATTATGCCATTTCATCGGATGATTTTATGAAGCAACCCCATCTGTCACAATTTTATCGTATTGTAGCAACGAGTATTGATGATAAAGGACAGGAATATGTTGCAGCAATAGAAAGCCCTTATTATCCAATTTATGGTGTCATGTGGCATCCTGAACGCCAAACAAACGCAGGAGCGTTTGCTGATTTCTTTCTGTCTGAACTCCGTAAAAATAAGCGAAAGCCCGTTCCTGCTTCGTTTCTCTTTTCTTCGACTTCCAACCAGGCCCACTACCTTCCTCATCACTGTACCCAGTACAAACAACTTGATCATCATATTTGCTATTTCTTCAAATAAGTAGATACTGTATAACGTTATATATCATATAGGATAATTGTTATTATCTTATATGTTATTTTTGTTGATTTATTGGTTACTTTACTGTTTAAATCCACCTTTAATCCATTCAGCCACCTTCATCGTATCCGAACTCTGCAAAAGAGGCTGACATTTGCCATTTACAATCGCTAGAAAGGCTGGAATTGACTTCACTCCACAATAACCTGGGGTATAATCATTTTCATCCAAGTCGCATTCATACCATTTAATCCGATCACTCAAAGAGAGCAGTAGATTAGTATCAATTCGCTTACAGGGGCCGCACCAGGTGGCCGTAAATTTGATGATCGTAATTGGGTCATGTGGAACTTCTGGATTTTTCTTGATGAGGCTTTCGAAGAACTCCTGGCTCGGGAGGGGAATCATCTTGTTCTGGGACATTGCGTTTTGATCGAAAATACGTTAATAATAATCCAGCTGCTGAAATAATGGAGACTGTCCCTACTAATGTATAGGGTAATGCGTTTAAGTTACCACCCGTTTGTATTTCACCACCCGTTTGTGCACGTTGTGTATTAGATGACGTCTGTAGAGCGCCCTCTGTCGCCGTTGCAGTGAGAGGCGTAATACTTCCAATCGAACTCGCTGCCGATACAATTCCCTTAATATTCTCGGCCAACGCTGGTATTTCTGTCGCCGCTGCTTTAGCGGCATCCGCTGTTTTATTAATCGGTGTCGCCACTGCTTGTACAAGCCCTGTTAACGGCGCAATGAACATCTCAATGATATTCAGCACAAATTTGGGAATCATCCCAAAAAGACGCGACTTGAAACTTCCTCCTTCTTTACCAAAAAAATCACCATTATTATTGATAACGCCTTCTGTATCCGTGAAAAATAAGAACATATGATAGATCCACCACCCAATTGCAATCGGTGCGCCAATAAAACTAATCAATAGGATAGCACGAATCGCGCCTGTTTGATTGTCTCCTACAAGAAACGAATCCAGACCAAATACCCCACCCAGCATGAGACACAATCCATAAATAAAGAAATTCCAATGTAATTTACTTGGCTCTTCCTTTGATAAAACACCTGCTGCAATCCCTTTTGGCCCAAGAATCGGTACACCTAATCCATATAATTTAACGACATCACTATTAAATAGTGCGTGAGATACATCATATAAATACCACACTCCAAAAAATAATATATTGACAATAAATTTTGCTAAAAAGGTGAGAGGCGACCGTAAATATAAATGGTCCAGTCCGAAAAATCCTAATACAATAGTTAATCCCAGGAATACCTTATAGGATAAATAAATACTGTCCCCCTTTTCCTCTTTATTGCCAAATAGTTCGAGTTCCTCTAACCAAAATTTAAGATTGGAGACAGTCGTTCCCATTACTGTCTACAATGACTTTTTTGGCTCAAATGACACCCACTTTTTTATACAGTAAATAATAGTCCGCCAAAACCATTAATCACACGAAACACATTATAATTGTGTCCGTATATAACAATGCGACAATTTCCTCTCTGTTCATATGCTGGCATAAGTGGATTACTTAGCACTGGATTCATTTGAATCTGCCATACAATACTGTCAATTCGACTTGCATTCATTGTTCCTGTAGGCTGTACATCCTCTGGTCGTAGAGCAAATGAATAATTATAAATAAAGGAATTGACCGGAGTAGTGGTATGATGGTCGTAGGGCTGTTCTAAGCGAAAATATTGGGCGCTCCTCGCCATAAATCGATCATATCCGTCCAATTGTAACTTTGCAGTAGCGATTAAATCCATACGACCCGCTGGTGCATTAGAATTTAGAAAAGGTATCACCAATGCGGGTGTCGGTTCATCAATCGCCAAATTACTATAATTAAACCATTCATTGCGATTCATCATTGCATCACGTTGCGCCATAAAAATAAATTCTTTCATCGGGTGATTAAATTCAACAGAAATAGTCGCCGTATTTTGCTGCGCCGTCAATGAATAGGGCGGCGTATATTGTACTTGCTCAATGATGTATTCATGAGACGTACTTACAAAGAGACGGCGCTCTTCCACGTCCAAGAAGACATAATCACCCCACAACATCATGTTCACAATCTGTGAAGTACAGTCGACTCGTGTGGAACAAGACGGCATCCAGTTTGATTGGTCGCTCGGAGGAGGTATCCAGAACAATTGCTGAAGCGGTCTAAGCGTAATATTGATGCGAATAGGGCTATATTGGAGAGCAATGAGAGGAAG
>CAIOLR010000198.1 GCA_903859135.1 uncultured bacterium
ATTGGACATATCCCAGCAAAGACTATCCGTGTTCGTAGACTACGTGATGGCTTTATTCAATTGCTTTACGGCAAGGCAGTATTCTTCCGTAACTTTGGAGATCAGGAAACCCCTAATCCAATTGCAGGTGGCCTAGAGCGACCAAACGAAATTATTCATGTAAAGAAATATACTCCACAAAATAACTATTATGGAATCCCAGATATCGTAGCAGCATCAAATGCTATGGCTGGAAATGAGTTCGCTGGAAAGTATAACCTTGATTACTTTGAAAACAAAGCAGTTCCTAGATATATCATTACTGTAAAGGGAGCCAAGCTTTCAAGTGAATCAGAAAGAAAACTTCTAGAATTTTTCCAAGTAGGTCTGCGAGGAAAGAATCATAGATCTCTATATATTCCACTTCCACCAGATGCACCAGACTCTAAGGTTGAATTCAAGATGGAGCCTATTGAGGCTGGATCACAAGAGTCTTCATTTAATACATATCGCAAAATGAACCGTGATGAAATATTGATGGCCCATAGAACTCCAATTAATAAAATTGGAACTCCAGAGGGAATTAATTTAGCAGCAGCTCGTGATGCCGATAAGACATTCAAAGAGCAGGTATGCCGTCCAGCACAAGATATTCTTGAAAAGAAAATAAACAGAATAATCTCTGAAATGACGGATGCACTTGAAATCAAGTTCAATGAGTTGGCTCTTACAGATGAAGATGCTCAATCCAAGATTGATGAGAGATATTTGAGAATGCAGGTAATTACCCCTAATGAAATCAGAATTCGCAAGGGTATGGTTCCTTTGGATACTGGTGATCAGGTAGTAGTATTGAAGCCACAACAGCAGGCAGAAGTTCGTGCCCAAGCCGAAAACAGCAGAAGGAGAGATCAGGAAAGAGAAAATAATTCTCCTGATGTTTCTGGGGAATCTAGAAATCCTCAAGGCGAAGGTAGACAAGTCAACTAGCCCTGCTCAACCATTATTTGCCTTATATACAATAACGTTATAAAATTAAGCATATGAATATTGAGAAATCTTTGTGGTCTTCCCATGGCGAGAATATCAGCCTATCTGTTCCATTCACAAAAGTAAATCGTGAAAAGCGTACAGTATCTGGTTTCGCTACACTAGACAATGTAGATCAAACAGGCGATGTTGTTACATCGGAAGCAAGCTTAAAAGCTTTTGAAAATTTCCGTGGCAACATTCGTGAAATGCATGGCTCACTAGCAGTTGGCAAAATGCTTTCATTTAAGCCAGAAACATTTTATGATCCAAGCACAAAAGAATTTTTTAACGGAGTATATGTAGATGCATATATTTCAAAAGGCGCCCAAGATACTTGGGAAAAGATTTTGGATGGAACCCTACAAGGATTTTCTATCGGCGGTAAAATTATTGATGCAGAGAATGAAGTTAATAAGTCCACAGGTAAGCCAGTAAGATTTATTAAAAATTATGCACTGATTGAATTATCAGTAGTAGATTCTCCAGCAAATGAACTTTGCAATATTCTTTCTATTCAGAAAATGAATGGAGAACTTATTTTTAAAGGAATTGCCGCAGAAACAATAACAGAAAATATTTTTTATTGTGCCGATTCAGATTCAGTTTTTATCTCAAAAGATGGATCATATGATTCCCCAGTTACAGGAAAGCCTGCAACATTAATTGGATGGGTAGAGTCAAATGATGTTAACAAAGCAAAAGAAATAGATAGCATTCTTGATTCGTTTAAGAAATCAAGATTTACGTTGCCTGATACACAAACAATTGCAAAACAGGCAA
>CAIOLR010000199.1 GCA_903859135.1 uncultured bacterium
CCTGAGATTCGCGTGTAGGAATAGTTTTATGAAGTAAAATCCTACAACACCGAAATACCACGATTAAGCATCATCTCAAAAAAAAAGAAATAGTCCCCTATCGTATAAAATAGGATACCTTGACACAATCTCTATTATTCGCAAAAGTCCTAAGTTTTGCGATCACCTGAAATATATACTTAAAGTCTTATTTTTAAGCAACTTAGTTATTCGAAAATGTTACTCGCATAAGTAAATCATTTTGCGATATCTTTTGCGAATATTGCGCGACGCTGTTTGTACGATTCAGTAATTTTACCACAATCTAACGCTAACGTACTTTAACTTCCGTTTCGTGAGCCGACCCCTAATAAAAATGAACAGGTCTATTTTGATAAACAAAATCAGTGGCACCTACATCGATATCGGTCTCAAAAGGATGAAGAACCTGTTACTGCTTTACTTTATCCACAACATAAGGTGATATCCTTGTTAAATGTACTTCGTTTGGTTAACAGAGAAACTGGATTCATGGACGCCTTCAGATACAAAGACATGGGCTATGTTTCTAAAAAACCAGATGAACGATTTTTTTATACAGCGATCATTGGATACGGTGAAAATATCGGTATTCGAAAGATGTGCATGATTTCAAAAAACATCATGCAAAATACATTAGAAACAGTTGCAAGCCATTATTTTTCGCCAGATAGCTCGATGGAAGCCAATGATTTAATCCTATCTAAAAGCAACGGATTGCCAATCACAAATATTTTCAGAAATCTATCTGAATTTATTCATACTGGTAGTGACGGTCAGAAGTTTGATGTTTCCATTCCTTCATTAAGAGCATCCTCTTCTTATAAATATTTTGGTAATGGCAGAGGGATTACTATTTACTCCCACTTAGATGAATCTGGTCAACTATATTTTTCTACTGTGTTTAGTGCTGCTGAACGGGAGTCAGCGTGTTTAAAGATGAAATTTAAAATTGGAGCAAAAACACTATTTTAGTGCCAATGGATAATTTTATTGTTTCGGCCCGAAAATATCGCCCAGCAACCTTTCACAGCGTTGTTGGTCAGCAACATATTACCAATACACTGAAAAATGCGATCAAAAATAATCAACTTGCTCAGGCATTTTTATTTTGTGGCCCGCGTGGAGTTGGCAAAACGACGTGTGCTCGTATTTTGGCTAAAGCAATCAATTGCCACAGTCTGACAGCTGATTTTGAAGCATGTGGCTCATGTGATTCCTGCAATTCTTTCCAAAATGGTAATTCGTTTAGTATTCATGAATTGGATGCCGCATCAAATAATTCGGTGGATGATATACGTAGTTTGATCGAACAAGTACGAATCCCTCCTCAAACAGGCAAATACAAAATCTACATCATCGATGAGGTACACATGCTATCTCAGTCGGCATTTAATGCATTTTTAAAAACCCTCGAAGAGCCACCCAGTTATGCCATCTTCATTTTAGCCACCACCGAAAAACATAAAATATTACCAACTATTTTATCTCGCTGTCAAATATTTGATTTTAATCGAATCAAGGTAAACGATATTGCTAATCATTTAGAGGACATTGCCCAAAGAGAAGGTGTTCATTGTGATCGAGATGGATTACACCTCATTTCACAAAAAGCAGATGGAGGCTTGCGAGATGCGCTTTCCATGTTTGATCAAATTGTTAGTTTTTCGAACAAGAATGTAACCTACAAAGCTGTTATTGATAACCTCAATATCCTAGACTACGACTATTACTTTAAAGTAACAGACGCTTTATTAGCAGAGGATATTGCCATCACCTTATTGACTTTTGATGAAATACTCACCAACGGATTTGATGGCAATCATTTCATCATTGGACTGGCATCCCATTTTCGAAATCTTTTGGTTTGCAAAGATGAAGTAACCTTGAAACTACTCGAAGTGAGTGAAGGTATTCGTCAGAAATATCAACAACAATCGCAGCACACATCCGTCTCCTTCCTATTATCCGCATTAAGCATCAACAATCAATGCGACTTAAATTACAGAACAAGCAAAAATCAACGCCTACAGGTTGAGTTGAGCTTGATCAAAATGTGCCACATTTCGGCTGCATTTAATTTGTCTGTTTCGAAACCAATATCCCTTGAAAATCTTGGCGAAGCGACTCTTGAGTCACCTAAAAAAACAAACAACAACGAAAAAAAAAATGCTAAACCATTCGTAAACAGCGCTAGCACCATTCCCGAAAAAGATAAATCAACGACGGTTTCAGAAGCCGTAAAAGTTAATTTACCTCAGCAAACAACAGCAGACACAGATTCCAATGATGGAAAATACTTGTCTGAAGCGGTGCTCTTAAAGCCAATTGAGATCATCACCGAAGAGCAAGTACCCATTATTTCTAAACCTTTTAATTTAAAGGCAGGAGCTGTCGCGACCTTAATTCCCAATTTAAATGACCTTTCTTTTAATGCTTCAAAATTAAAAGAACTAAAGCCTGATTACATTAGTGGTTCCAGTCAACAGAATTTCGGGATAGATATGCTTAAAAAACGCTGGAATACGTATGCGGACAAAAAGAAAGAGGAAGGAAAGATTAACCTTTTCACACTGATGACGAGCAATCCACCACTATTATTAGACAATTTCATCATAGAAGTAGGTATTGAAAACAAAATTCAAGAAAATCAATTAGCGGATGAAAAAATCGATCTACTGAATTTCTTACGAGTTGAGCTCCAAAACTTCAGCATCGACATTGCAACGAAACTGATAGAACAACCACAGAAAAAGCGCTTGTATACCTCTACCGAAAAATTTCAACACATGGTCGAAAAAAACCCAAAACTCGAGGAATTTAGACAGAAATTTAATTTGAGTATTGAGTATTAGTCGTCACCTCTCCTATCCCAAGCATATTGGATTATTCGTATTCCGAAACAGCTTGTAATTCGAATGTATAGCTTTCCATAATTGGATTAGCCAATAACTGTTGACAAGCTTGATTCACTTTCTCTTGAGCAATCATTTTGTTATGTGCCTCTATTTCTAGCGTAATATGTTTGCCGACACGAACATGTTGAATTTCTTGCAAACCCAAATTTTTCATACTGTTTGTAACCACTTTACCCTGAGGGTCAAGAATCTCTTTAAGTGGCATAATACGTATCGCTGCAGTAAATTTCATTTGATGATTCTAAATTGGATAATTGATAATAAGATGTATATCAATAGGATCATGGGCACTGCCGCAAATCTAAAAATTAGCAATAGAATATGTGCGGAGAAAATTAAAATATAGCGAAGTAGGTTGTTCGCTATGTTCAGATTCTTAAACTTGAGCGATAAAAGAGGTAATTCAATAACCAACAAAATGCTCATCACCAAACTAAACGCGAACAGAAAAATAGGATTGAGAATGAACGATGATAGGCAAACACTTCCCTCAGCCATGATCATGGGTAAAGAAGCAACCAATAGTGCATTGGCTGGTGTGGGTAAACCTATAAAGTTTTCTGACTGACGTGTGTCTATATTAAATTTGGCCAATCGTAAAGCCGAAAAAATGGCTATCAAAAATGCAGAAAAGCCAAAATATGAACCTAAACAGGGCACTTGTGGTGCTTTTAAAAACAATTGATAAACAATTACAGCAGGTAGTAAACCAAAGCTCACCATGTCTGCAAGAGAATCTAGCTCTTTGCCAATATCCGAATAGACTTGAAGCACTCTGGCCACCATGCCATCAAAAAAATCGAAAATTGCTGCTACCAGAATAGCAATAGAGGCGTATTTTAGCTCCCCCTGAAAAGCATAAACAATACCCAGACAGCCACTAAAAAGGTTTAAACAAGTGATGGTATTGGGAATATATTTTTTTACCATGTCTTATTTAAATGGATTGATATTAGAAAAATTGAGAATAATCGATAAGACATAAGTCTGCATTGCTTCTGCTAGTCGAATAGCTTGACTTAGCTGTTGAAGGTTTAAAATTCCAACAGCTAAATCTATAAAGCATTTAAATTAAATGTTAAATACGCCATGTTAGGTACTAAATACGTACAACTAACTATTCATAGAAATCAAAAACTCTTCATTGCTTTTGGTACCACGCATCTGCGCTTGCAAGAACTCCATCGATTCTTGTGGGTTCATGTCTGCTAAATGGTTGCGTAATATCCAAATGCGTTGTAGGGTGTCTTTATCTAACAATAAATCATCTCTACGTGTACTCGAGGCTGTAAGATCGATCGCGGGGAAAATACGTTTGTTAGATAGTTTACGATCCAACTGTAATTCCATATTACCGGTTCCTTTAAATTCTTCAAAAATCACCTCATCCATTTTAGATCCCGTTTCGGTTAAAGCGGTGGCCAAAATAGTTAATGATCCTCCATCTTCAATATTACGGGCCGCTCCAAAAAAACGTTTTGGTTTGTGCAATGCATTGGCATCCACACCACCCGATAATATTTTACCAGAAGCTGGTGAAACTGTGTTATAAGCACGCGCCAAACGTGTGATAGAATCCAACAGAATAACCACATCATGCCCACATTCAACCATTCGTTTTGCCTTTTCTAATACGATGTTGGCTATTTTAACGTGTCGTTCAGCAGGCTCATCAAATGTCGAAGATATAACCTCGGCACGCACACTTCGAGCCATATCAGTAACCTCTTCTGGACGCTCGTCAATCAATAAAATAATTAAATAAACCTCCGGATGATTTTTAGCAATCGCGTTAGCTACATCTTTTAACAACATGGTTTTACCTGTTTTAGGTTGTGCCACGATGAGCCCACGTTGCCCCTTCCCGATTGGAGTAAATAAATCAATAATACGGGATGAATGATTGGCTGTATCTACAAATAAATTTAGCTTTTCGGTAGGAAAAAGTGGCGTGAGGTAATCAAATGGTACCCGATCACGAACCTCTGCCGGAATCCGACCATTAATGGCCTCTACGCGAACTAAAGGAAAATATTTTTCACCCTCTTTAGGTGGACGAATACTCCCACGAACAGTGTCACCCGTTTTTAAGCCAAATAATTTTATTTGTGATTGTGATACATAAATATCGTCTGGTGACGATAAATAATTGTAATCAGAAGACCTTAAAAAGCCATAACCATCTGGCATAATTTCTAAAATACCTTCATTAATGATCACATTGTCAAAATCCATATTGGTTATAGGAGCCTCTTGATTTTTATTTTGATGCCCTTGATTCTGATTATTTCGACGATCATTTTTTTTAGATTCGATGGCATTAGACGACGATTCAGAAGATACAACACCCGATTGTACTAAATCATTTTGCAAAACCGACGTAGTTTCTTTGGGCAAACTAGGCACAGCATCATGGAGATGAGTGACCACACCTTGACTTGGAACATCCAAGATGGTGTCATGCCGCGACACCTCTATCTGAGGTTTTTCTGAGTTAATTTTGGCAGAGCGTATTCGTTTACGTGGTTTTTCAGCACCGGAATCTTCTTTTACTTCAGCGTGCTTTGTCTGAGTAGAGCTATCAGGAATAGCTGCTGACATAGTGCCCGATAAAGGTGCCTGAATACGATTGTTTTGACCTTCAATAATAGAGATCAATTCTTGCTTACGTAGGGTATCTGTATCAGTTATACCTAAAGATTGAGCAATTTGACGTAACTCAGATATGAGCTTATCATTCAATTTGGTGATATCAAGCATTCAATAAGATTTATTTTTGGGAATTTTAGTTTTATAAAAAAAATTATCTTGTGGGGGTAGTCACGAAAAATGAGTATTTAAATATGGCAAAGGAGAATTTTGTACGACTGTCAGGCAATGCATAGGACTGAGATGACTCTGCAATTCTATGTAAAAAAATGAAATAATCAAAATATTAACCATCATTAGCGATATTTTATTCTCAAATAGTTGAATAAAGGACTCGGTCGAATGAATCACAGCCCATCAATTTAAATCCAGAATCCTAAATTTGAAAACAACTCATCCAAGGATTACCTAACTGATGTTACGCAGTAGGTTGAAAATTTATTTTTTGTACTTCTTCCCAAGCAGCTTTATTAGCGGCGAGATAAATTTTGGCTTTGAGTGCAAAGTGATTTAATTTTCTGCA
>CAIOLR010000200.1 GCA_903859135.1 uncultured bacterium
ACCAAAATAATACAAAACCCCGATTTGGCCATATTTATGCCTTATCGGGGTCATTTTTTACCTAATTATTGACATATAATACTGAATGTCAATAAGTTGACAATTTAACAAGACACCCTACTGTGTTGTGATAGCATCAGAAAACAGGTCATGCGAGGCATTATGCCCTAGGTACGACTTACTAGACCGAAGCCCCCCCTGTGTGTAGTTTTGTTATATACCCGATGTTAACGGAAAGGGCTAGGGAGCTCTTGTTTAAGCTGAACAAGTAACACATCCTTCATCCATCGAGCAAGCTGCACTGTCTGGAATTCCATCATCAGCAATTTGGTTAATATGGTTCGGAATCACGGGTTCCATTGCTTTACCAGCTTGGTTCTCTACGGTGAACTTCACCGCTTGTGACGCTGCCTGCGTACGTAGATAATACATGCCTGTTTTTAAGCCTTTTTTCCAAGCATAAAAGTGCATGGAAGTCAACTTCGAAGCATTTGGCGAACTCACAAATAAGTTTAACGATTGAGATTGACAGATGTAAGCACCTCGATCAGCAGCCATATCAATAATCGTTCGCATTTTAATTTCCCAAACTGTTTTATACAATTCTTTAATTTCTGTGGGAATTTCGGAAATATCCTGAACGGATCCATTGGACATAATAATCTTGTTTTTCATATCCGTATCCCACAGGCCCAGATTCACTAAATCGTGTAACAAATATTTATTTACAACAATAAATTCACCACTTAATACGCGGCGCGTATAAATATTAGACGTATAAGGCTCAAAACATTCATTATTACCTAAAATTTGCGAGGTCGAGGCTGTAGGCATAGGTGCAACCAATAACGAATTACGGACACCATATTGAACTACTTCATCCCGTAAAGCTTCCCAATTCCAGCGTCCACTATCAGGAGTTATGTTCCACAAATCAAACTGAAACTTTCCTTTGGATAATGGTGACCCTTTAAAAGTTTCATAAAAACCATCCTGCACAGCCAAATCTTTCGAGGCCGTCATCGCTGCAAAATAAATGGTTTCAAAAATTTCTTTGTTCAATTGTTTTGCTTCTTCACTTTCAAAAGGCAAACGTAATTGTATAAATGTATCGGCCAAGCCTTGTACTCCCAAACCAATCGGTCGGTGGCGCATATTGGAGTTTTTGGCTTCGATGATAGGGTAGTAATTATTATCTATAATCCGATTTAGATTTAAGGTTACCTGATAGGTAACCTCAAACAATTTGTGATGATCAAAAACACCGTCGATAATGTAACGAGGGAGCGCCAAAGAAGCCAAGTTACAAACAGCCACTTCATCGGCAGAGGTATACTCCATAATCTCAGTGCACAGGTTGGAACTTTTGATGGTTCCTAAGTTTTGCTGATTCGACTTGCTATTCGCTGAATCCTTATACAATAAATAAGGAGTACCTGTTTCTACCTGCGAATCTAATATAGCAAACCATAGCTCTTGCGCCTTGATGGTTTTACGAGCGCGGCCCTCTTTTTCGTAACGTTCATAAAGGGCTTCAAACTCTTCGCCGAAACATTCGTGTAACCCAGGAGCCTCGTGCGGACAAAATAAGCTCCAACTCCCACCTGCCTCTACACGCTTCATGAACAAATCGGGCACCCAAAGTGCATAAAATAAATCGCGTGCACGCATTTCTTCTTTGCCATGATTTTTACGTAAGTCAAGAAACTCGAAGACATCAGCATGCCATGGTTCTAAATAAATGGCAAAAGCCCCCTTGCGTTTGCCTCCTCCCTGATCCACGTAACGAGCTGTATCATTAAATACCCGGAGCATAGGTACAATTCCGTTACTAGTTCCGTTAGTTCCACTAATGTAAGATCCAGTAGCACGTACATTGTGGATACTGAGTCCGATGCCACCTGCACTTTGCGAAATTTTAGCTGTTTGTTTTAGTGTATCATAAATACCATCAATACTGTCATCCTTCATGGCTAACAAAAAGCACGACGACATTTGTGGTTTGGGTGTACCGGCATTAAATAGAGTAGGTGTTGCATGTGTAAACCAACGTTCACTCATCAAGTGATACGTTTTGATGACATTGTCGATATCCATTTTATGGATACCGACAGATACCCGCATAAACAGATGTTGTGGTCTTTCAACTATTTTGCCATCCAGCTTTATTAGATATGACTTTTCCAAAGTTTTAAATCCGAAATAGTCAAATCCAAAGTCGCGATCATAAATAATGGTACTGTCTAACAATTCTGCGTGAGTCATCATCACATCGAACACATCATCTGCTACTAATGATGCATTGAGCCCCGTTTTGGGATCCACATAATCATGAAGTAATCGCATCGTTTGAGAAAACGACTTAAGAGTGTTTTTGTGAAGATTGGATACTGCTATACGTGATGCAAGCAAAGCATAATCGGGATGTTTGGTTGTTAACGAAGCAGCTGTTTCGGCTGCCAAGCTATCCAGTTCAGACGTGGTAACACCATCATATAAGCCTTCTATCACTTTCTTAGCCACATCAATCGGATCAACTAGGGGGGCATTCAAACCATAACAAAGCTTTTCTATTCTAGCAGTTATTTTGTTGAAATTTACCGTTTCTTTTTTGCCGTTTCTTTTGATTACAAACATAGTTTTTGGGTATTGAGTCCTTAGTATTGCGATTTTTGAATTTAGTATTTTGTTGTGAGCATGGTATTGGTATTTAACCTTAGTTTTAATAAGTTCCCTGAGTATTGCTTATTTAACATATTGCCTCAATACGCAATACTCACGACGCTATACGCCTATTAAAAATCCTCATCCAATGAAAAAGCCTGACTTTTTGCATCAGTCGAGAGAACGCCACTTTTTTGATAATCGCCTACACGTTTTTCAAAAAAGTTTGTTTTTCCCTGTAACGAAATCATCTCCATAAAGTCAAATGGGTTTGTGGCGTCATATAATTTATCATAACCCAATTCCACCAACCAGCGGTCGGCTACAAATTCAATATATTGGCTCATGAGTTTGGCATTCATACCAATGAGATTGACGGGCAGGGCGTCCGTTACAAATTCTTTCTCAATTTCAACAGCATCGGCAATAATTTGTGTCACTTCTTCCTTAGACAATTTGGTGTTCAGCATGCCATAAAGCAAACAAGCAAATTCGCAGTGCATGCCTTCATCGCGAGAAATGAGCTCATTGCTAAATGTTAATCCAGGCATTAAACCTCTTTTCTTTAACCAGAAAATCGAACAAAAACTGCCTGAGAAAAATATACCTTCCACGGCCGCAAATGCAACCAGGCGTTGCGCAAAATTTCCATTATTAATCCATTTAAGCGCCCATTCTGCTTTTCTCTTGACACATGGAACCGTATCAATTGCATGAAATAGGTGATTTTTTTCAGTGGTATCCTTAATATAGGTGTCAATCAGCAAAGCATACGTTTCGGAATGAATATTCTCCATCATGATTTGGAATCCATAAAAACAACGTGCTTCTGGCACTTGAACTTCACTCATGAAATTAACAGCCAGATTCTCATTGACGATACCGTCACTTGCCGCAAAAAATGCTAAAACATGGGATACAAAATGTTTTTCACCCGAATTTAGATTATCCCAGTCTTTCAGGTCACTCGAAAGATCAATCTCCTCGGCCGTCCAAAAGCTAGCTTCATGTTTTTTATACATTTCCCAAATAGCAGGGTAATTGATCGGCAAAATAACAAAGCGATCTTTGTTTTCTTTGAGCAAAATTTCATCTTCTGGGTTCATCATTTTCATGTGTATAATTTGTTTTTTAGTGGCCATGAA
>CAIOLR010000201.1 GCA_903859135.1 uncultured bacterium
CAAGAAGCGACACCTGAACAATTGGCCGCTTATAATCAAAAGCAAGAGGCAAAAGTTAAGTAAAGCATTATTTTAGTTGCATACACAAGATTACTTATTAGTAGCTTCTGGTATGTATTTGGAGTCCGTGTAATGGTTCAGGGTAAAGAGTGATACTCGATTCTATATGGCCGTCAGTATAAAGATTTATCATTCTATAGCCTGGTTGTGTTGTGTCTAGACTGAATTCTTTACTATGAGGTTTAAATTGAAAGCATGTTGAAGGTGATCCAAGGACAAGAATACCGTCAGTAATCGTTTCCTTTGGTTGATGTATGTGACCGGTAGTAATAGCTTTTACTTGAGGGTATTTTCTTAAAATGCTTAAAAAATCTATTCTGTTTTTTATAATCATGGTGTCAAGCCAAGCACTATCTGTCATTAGGCAGTGATGATGAACTGCGATTAGCGTATGCTGATCTGGAGTATTGGACAAACAATCCTCAAGGAATAGTAATTCTTGTTCTGGTAAATAGCCGTTCGGAGAGTCTTGTATCTGACTATTAAGACAAATTAACTGCCAGTTATCAATAGAAATGTGTCTTTGACAATTCACTTTGTCGGTACAAAAAATTTGTTGCATTAACGCATAATCATCATGATTGCCGGGAATGCAGATTGAGGGAGTGTTATAAGATTCAAGGCTTTTTAAAATCCTGAGATAACTTGCTGGGCAAGGATCTTGAGCCAAGTCACCAGTAACTATAATTAAATCAATGGGATGAGCATTGGTAAATGCAAAATCAAGGATGGCATTAAAATAATATTCTGTATTAATGCCCAGAAATGTATCATGTAGTCCCGGTTGGATGTGCAGGTCAGTAATTTGTAATACTGAAATCGGAGTCATGGTTAGTTTATTTAATTTCCTTAACCAGTACTTTGGAGTTTCTCTCAGGGTTATAGAGAGATTTGAGTTGGTCAGGTAGTTGATTAATTGCAGACGATAAAAAACCGCGTTCAATAAACCAATGCATGGTTTGGGTTGATAAAACGTAGAGTTTTTTTAGTGCTAATTCTTTGGCTTTTTGATTAATATATTCCAGCAGTCGATTACCTCGGGAAGATCTTTGATAATCAGGATGGATAGCAAGACAGGCAATAGCACCGTATTGATGGTCTAAATTAAGATGTAAAGCAGTGCAGCCAATAATTAATCCATCTCTTTCAATGATTATATAATCAGAAATTTCCATTTCAATTTTCTCTCGAGAACGTCTTGCTAGTATGCCTTGTTGCTCGAGTGGTTTAATCAATTCAAGAATGCCACCTATATCATTGAGTGTGGCAGGGCGTAACTCTTCAAAAGGCGTGGAGCTTATCAAAGTGCCAATACCATCTCGGCTGAATAGCTCTAATAACAAAGCGCCATCTATACTACGATTAATTAAATGAACGCGTTCAATGCCAGAACGACAGGCTTGAATGCTGGCTTTAAGGGGTAGGCTAATTACGTCGTTAAGCCCTTGGTATTGTTGCAGAAAAATATCAGCTTCATTGGTCGTCATTTGCCTTATTTGTTCATTATTTTCAGGGTAGCAGCAACTTTTTTCGGTGAGTAGAATTAATTTTTCTGCTTTTAAAGCAATTGATATTGCAGTAGCAACTTGTTCTGCAGACAGGTTGAAAATTTCTCCGCTCGGTGAGTAACCAATGGGTGAGATTAACACCACATTATTTTGATCAAGTTGCTGATGAATTGCAGTGCTATCAATACGGCGAACTTCACCGGTATGGCAGTAATCGACTCCGTTTATGACACCGATTGGTTTCGCGGTAACAAAATTACCCGATGCTACTTTGAGACTACAGCCTGCCATAGGTGAGTTTGCTAAGCCCATCGATAAAAGGGCTTCAATTTCTACTCGAACTAGTCCTGCTGCTTCTTTTACACATTGGAGCGCTAGATCATCGGTAATTCTTAAGTTATTATGGAATAGTGGCGGGATGTTTAGCTTGGTCAACCGTTGGTCAATTTGTGGGCGTATGCCGTGAACTAAAACCAGACGTATTCCCAAACTACTAAGAAGTGCGAAGTCATGAACATGGTGCTCAAAATCATCAGCTAGTAAAGCTTCACCACCAAATGAAATGACAAAAGTTTTGTTGCGGTGAGCATGTATATAGGGTGAGGAATCTCTAAACCAGCTAACAAATGATTTTTGTGATTTCATAATTAATCGCTTGAATTTTTACTTGTGAACGGACTGCCTGATTAGGCAGTCATGATCTAGGTTGTTAGTATAATTAATCTTCAGCGACTTTTGCTCATCAAAGGAGTCAATAAAGTATTGGATTCTTACTATTAGTCAAGATTGTCCGTTACGGCACCTAACGAAGCTGAACTTACTAATTTTGCATATTTTGCTAACACGCCACGGGTGTAGCGTGGTGCGGGCTGTTTCCATTTTGCGCGCCGCGCCGCGATTTCCCTGGCCGGGACGTTCAACTGTATCAGTCGCTTCTCGGCGGATATGGTTATCGAATCGCGCTCCTTCACCAGGGCTATGGTGCCACCCTCGTAGGCCTCTGGCGACACATGCCCGACCACCATGCCCCAGGTGCCCCCGGAGAATCGCCCGTCCGTAATCAATCCAACAGAGTCCCCAAGCCCCTGGCCAATCAAAGCAGAAGTGGGGGCCAACATTTCCTGCATCCCCGGGCCGCCGCGCGGGCCTTCGTAACGGATCACCAGTATGTCGCCAGGCTTGATTTTCTTTGCCATGATGGCATTCATGCACTCGGGCTCGGAGTTGAACACCCGCGCCG
>CAIOLR010000202.1 GCA_903859135.1 uncultured bacterium
ATCTACACGCCTGATGGGGCTTATATTTTGACGGCAAAGCGTGCCGAGTTGGCTGCAAAAAGTGCTTTTGAGGCAACCGATAGCAGTGACAAAGCACTGGGCAAACATTTGCAACGCAAAGAAATCATGGTTTCGGCAGCGGATGCGATGCGCGATTTGGTGATCGAGAGTGCGGATGTGATGAAATATGGCCATCGCTTACACCGAGGCAAGGCCATTAAGGATGCGTATAACGAAGAAATGGAAATGTGTTTGACTGAGCAAATAATGGAACGAGCAGTTGCGAAAAAATCAAAAACTCATCTCATTCCAAAAATGGTTTTAACACCTGAGCAAGCTGCTTTTAATGACTTTTTCTAGCATATAAAATTCCAATCCATACAAAAATAGACCACATGGACACACTATTATTTACCGTCGAAGATCAAGAAAAAATAAGCACGCTCGTGTTTGCGCTCATGGAGCGAAAAGGCTTTAGTTCGGCCACCAAATTTGCCAGATCGATCGGTTTTGGACCTGCCGACATGAGCAACCTGAAAGGCGACAAATGGAAACAAAACCCAAGCCTGATTGGCCCCGAAAAATGGATTCGCTTGGCTCGTGTAGTCGGCTTTCAAAAGAACGAGGCACAAACTTGGAATACGGCTGAAACAGGCTTGTTTAAGTACATTTTTACGCAATTAAACCTGTGTAAAAGCCAATCAGTTTGTCGGATGTTGGTCGATGATGCTGGATTCGGAAAAACATACGCTGCTCGGGAATTTGCCAAAAACAACCCGAACGTATTTTATATCGATTGCTCGGACTGCAACAAGAAAAACAGCTTAATACGCGCCATTGCCAAGGCCGTGGGTGCTGATGCATCGGGATCGTATGATGATATGTTATCGGATGCGCTGTTTGCGCTCGGAAACATGAATCGTCCCCTATTAATTTTTGATGAGGCTGGCGAAATCTGCAAAAATCCAGATGCGATTATGGTGTTGAAACGGATTTATAATCACTTAGAATATGCTTGCGCGATGTATTTGATCGGTTCTAATGGACTTAAAAAGGTGATGTTAAATCGCCGTCGTCGGGATGTGCAGGGCTACCACGAAGTATTTGACCGATTCCAATCCAATTTTAAAAAATGTATTCCCGTACCGATGGAGGATCGGAGTATGTACGTCAAAGACATGGTTAAAAATGTGATGGAAGCAAATGGCGTCAGCGATAGCAAAATCATCAAAAACGTACAAACCGAAGTGGTCGAAACAGGAAAATCATTACGCTTTGTGTACAACAAGATTATTGGCTTGCGTCTTCAAGCATCTTTAAACAACAATTAAAACCTATTTGAAATGAAACCTATCGTTGAAAAAAACATCCACCAACCCAATCGGGAGGGCTACGTAAAAAAGAACAGCCACACACAAAATCAAGCTGCTGAATTGACGGCTACCAAACAATTGATTTGTGCACGAGCAGGCATCACAGAAACAGAGCGATGCACAGTTTTGTTTGAAACAGGCTGCCAATTTGTAGAACGATTTGTCCAAAACACAAAAGATTGCCACCGCATTTTAACCAACCCGCAACGAAATTTTTGGGCTTGGTGGAAAGTAGAATTTGCCAAAGATGACCGCGATTTAGTGCAAATACAGGCTCAATTTGATGATTTAAGTTATTTCGATACTAAACTAAGCATGTTGGAATTGGAAATCAGACGGGCTGTGTTTTTACACCTTGTTTACAATTAATCTCATGAAAATCAAGCTAAACGAGGAGCAATTACAAGCAATGTTCAATTATTTCGAGCACAATGTAATTGGCGAAAACCCTGAGAATGATCTAGAGGCCATTGCTCAAGAATTACTTTGCGATATCTTTTTAAAAATGGATAAGCGTCTAAAAACGCGATATCGCAAGAACAGTGATATCAGTTTAACCAGAAAAGAATGTATTGTATTCCGATGGCATTTTAATACGTACTGGGTCACGGAAGGCTGGTTTTACGAAACGAATGTCGCTCGCCATTTAATGGCACAAATTGACCCCAAACTATAAACCCAGTGCA
>CAIOLR010000203.1 GCA_903859135.1 uncultured bacterium
GATGTTGTAAGAAAAGGTGTTGTTATATTTTTCAATGACTCAAAAGGATATGGTTTTATAGGTGATTCACAAACACAGCAAAATGTTTTTGTGCACGTAAATAATCTATCAGAAGCAATAAAAGAGAAAGACAAAGTAACCTTTGAAGTAGAGAAAAGCCCTCGGGGTCTTACTGCGGTGAAGGTTAAGAAAGTGGGATAATTGTTTGAATTTCAATGTTTAGTCCTTTATAGAGGTTCATTTCTACACCGGAATCATAAATATTACACAAAACATTAAAAAAAAATAATAAATCCGAATAATATCCGTAACTTCGTTCTTTATTAATTTTTAAAAACAAAAAATGCAACAAGGAACAGTTAAGTTTTTCAATGGAACAAAAGGATTTGGTTTCATTACCCCATCAAACGGTGGACAAGATATTTTCGTACACGTTTCTGGTCTTATCGATGAGATCCGTGAAAACGACAAAGTATCTTACGAAGTACAAAATGGTCAAAAAGGTTTAAATGCAATTAACGTAAGAGTTAACTAATCTTAATCATATATTATCATTTTGAAGAAGCTGTTTTATTCATTTAAAACAGCTTCTTTATTTTAGCCAGGATTTACCACGTTTATAGTCTACACTATATAATTTCGGACGCCGCCCGACCCGACCACTATACTCCTACTTATCGCAGTACGCTACCCTCTTAGTAAGTTTACAACGTCTTGAGCAGTTATGATCACCCAACCTGCCGAACAACAAATAAACCCATAAAATTATATATACCCTCCTAATAGTAATTTCAAAAAGAATGCAATGCAAAACAACAACGAATTAAGACTCGCAGTACTTATTGATGCCGAAAATGTGCCCTCGAACAACGTGAAAGGAATGATGGAAGAAATTGCCAAATATGGTACTCCCACATTCAAGAGAATATATGGCGACTGGACCAAACCACATGTAACCAGGTGGAAAAATGTGCTCCTGGAAAATGCCATTTCACCAATACAACAATACAGCTACACCCAAGGTAAGAATGCATCTGACTCAGCAATGATCATCGATGCCATGGATATACTCTATACCGGAAGAGTAGATGGATTTTGTATCATATCGAGCGACAGTGATTTCACAAGACTGGCACTACGCCTGCGCGAAGCAGGTATGAAGGTGATAGGAATGGGTGAAAAGAAGACGCCAGCTCCATTTATAGTAGCCTGCGACAAGTTCATATACATAGAGATACTTAAACCTGAGAAAGTAAATGAAGTAAAGGAGGAAGATATATCTCCCGAAACGGCACCGGAGATTTTAATAAAGAAAATCGACAAAGATCTGATTACACTCATCTCTTCAACTGTTGCCGATCTGGCCGATGAAGAAGGCTGGGCATTTCTGGGAGAAGTGGGCAACCTGCTATTAAAGAAACAGACTGACTTCGACCCACGTAACTATGGGTACAAAAAGCTGGCATTGTTGTTAAAAAGCACACACGCATTTGAACTCGATGAGCGCTTAACAGATAAAGGCAATGGTAACATCAAGCATGTATATGTGAAAATTAAACAAGCTGAGCGGGTAACTAAAAAGCGCAAAAAGTGATGTTTAGTCCTTACCAATTAGGAAAACCCATAAAATTCACCTAACTTTACTTGTAAATCCATTAAGATTTTTTGCTTTATCTGATTTTTCCGATAATATTTTAGGAATAAATAATTTACATACACACTTTTCATATGTACAAAGCCAGGCATCAGTTACTCATCAACAAGGCAACTACTTACATCGACCGCATAAACTCTAAAGAATACACCCCCGATGGTAAAGCGGCTTTTGCACTGTTGTATCAGATTGATACGATGATATACGGTTTGGCAAGTATTGACTCCTCTGTGTGGCAGTCTTACCTTAAAACTTTTAAGGAAACCAAATACCTTCTTAGAACCCACTCCAGGGATGAGAACGTAAAAATGGAAAATTACAATAAAGCATTGGCTACAGTGCTTCAGACACTCGAAAAATATATCGAATATCTGCAATCGACATTGACTACCGAGGTTGCCTGATAAATTCATTTTCCGGTTCTTTTTAATAATTTTTCACTGGCAGCACGTAAAGTTAAAAGTCTACTGGTAAAGTAGACTAACTGATGAGTGTCTTTAGTATGAAATTTTGAACGACTTAAAGAACGAATCTACTTCCCCTTTTTCATACTTGTCTTTGTACGCTACAAGCCTGAGCATATATAATCGTTCATGTGCTTTGTACCACTTCACAAAAAATATTTGATTTACAGTTTTGCCAGCGTCCTTTTCTGCAACCAGCTGCGTCCCCGGATAACCAGAAAACATTAAGTTTTCTGGTGGTATTAAATACTCTACAAAAACGTCTTTGTGGTCTTTTATATATCGATTCACAGTCGTAGCCAACACCGCGCTATCTGAAAAAGGACTTCTTTCCGGCATATCGGTATAGCTTAATTCAACAAGTCTAATGTCAATATCATCAATAGAACTGATATGAAACGGGGCGGCAAATGACCAAGACCAAAAGTGTTCTTTTAAGGCTCCGAATTCAGTATCACGGTTGTAAGAGCAGGTATCATATCCTACGGGCATGATAATACTAAACCTTTTATCTTTCGATTGAAACTCGTGCCAGACTCTCGCTTTTTTGCTGTCGGTGCACGCAACTAGCAAATGCAAAAGGAAAAAATACAAAACACCTCTGGTAAACCCGATCATTATTAACCCTAACGAAAATATGGAAGCTTTATTATTTTATAATGATTCGATTGTTTACCACGCCAATTATATGCCGATTAAATACTATATTATCTTTCAATTTGCAAAACATTTTGCCCTGAGATTATGGTAATATAATTTCTGTGGAACTGTCAATGAAATATAATTACTAAGTTCAACAAATTGAATATATTATCTATATATTTCTGAAAAATAATCAGTAATTAATAGGATTCTCTTTCCTTATCTCCCAAACTATTTTAATTTTATAGGCTCATCTGTTTCCTATGAGAGTAAAAATGCTCTTATTGA
>CAIOLR010000204.1 GCA_903859135.1 uncultured bacterium
ATACGCCTAACGATTATTATCTTTGCAACCATGAATATTTTGTTGTTAGGCAGTGGCGGACGTGAACATACGTTTGCGTGGAAGATTCTGCAATCCAACCTTTGCACTACGCTATTTGTAGCGCCAGGAAATGCAGGAACGGCAGCGATAGCTACAAACCTTAATTTCTCTGACACCGATTTCGTTTCCATTCGTAATGCATGCTTGAATTATGCAATTCAAATGGTGGTGGTTGGGGCCGAAACCCCTTTGGTGAATGGCATTGTTGATTTCTTTGCACAGGATAGTTCTCTTCAACATATCGCTGTTATTGGCCCCAATAAAGAAGCTGCACAACTTGAAGGAAGCAAGGATTTTAGTAAGAAAATTATGCTGGAATGTGGCATTCCTACAGCAACATACGCCACTTTTACAAAAGAAAATTTCGAGAATGGAATAGCTTATATTGAGAATCACAGCCTACCGATAGTATTAAAAGCAGATGGCCTTGCGGCTGGCAAAGGCGTACTAATTTGTACATCCCATGATGAAGCATTAAACGAATTTACGGAGATGCTTCAACATCAAAAATTTGGTGATGCTGGGACAACTGTGGTGGTAGAAGAGTTTTTAGATGGCATCGAATTGTCGGTTTTTGTTGTTACTGATGGCATAAACTATAAATTACTTCCGAGTGCCAAAGACTATAAACGAATCGGCGAAAAGGACACCGGATTAAATACCGGAGGCATGGGCGCTATAAGTCCTGTCCCTTTTGCAAATGAAGCTTTTATTAAAAAAGTGGAATCACGTGTTGTCGTTCCTTTATTAGACGGACTTCAAAAAAATGGCATTAATTACAAGGGGTTTTTATTTGTAGGTTTGATGATGATGCATGACGACCCATTTGTAATAGAATTCAATTGTCGTATGGGCGATCCTGAAACTGAAGTAGTTTTACCAAGATTAAAAAACGACATTGTAACCGTATTTCAAGCAATTGCTAATAATACCGTAGGCGAATTAAATTTGGAATTTGATGCCGACACTGCAGCAACAGTATTTTTGGTTTCCGGCGGCTACCCTGGTGATTTTGAGAAAGGCCTAGTTATAACAGGATATAATGATATAAAAGAAAGCCTAGTTTTTCATGCAGGAACAAAAGCTAACAACGATTCCGTGGTAACTAATGGCGGAAGAGTAATGGCAATAACCTCCTTTGGTAAAAACATTAATGAGGCGGTTTTAAAGTCATTAGACGCAGCAAAAAAAATAAACTATGTTGGCAAATACTACCGAACTGATATTGGCCTTGATTTAATGTAAGCAAAATGAATAATTTCAATTTTCGACGACTTAGTGTCAAGCTCTTTAACTATTTTTTGAGAGGACTACTTTTTGTGATTCCGGTGGCGCTTTCATTTTATATTATAATCTCGATATTTCATACCATCGACAATATAATTCCACTTGGTTATGGTCTTGGTTTTGTAATTATCATTGTATCAATTACCCTAATTGGATATATCGGAAATAAAATCTTTGGCCAGTCAATATTAGAATTTATCAACGACTTACTAGAGCGCACCCCAGGTGTAAAGTATATTTATAACTTAATCAAAGACTTTATGGAAGCCTTTGTAGGTGAGAAACG
>CAIOLR010000205.1 GCA_903859135.1 uncultured bacterium
AAAAGTGATTTTTAATTTTTTTAGGGCCGACTATTTATGTCCAAAAACATAACACACACAATCTGCAAAAAAAAATTAACAAATTATACTTATATGAATAAAATTAATTTGATAATAAAGTCACACAACCATCCGAACTTTTTTCAAATATTTCGGATTCCCCCCTCTAAGTACCAAATTGGAATAAACGATACCAAATGGGCATTTTTGTAAAATGCGGTATATAAGCTTAAAAGAGGAAAAGATTAAGGAGTTGACTCGTATGCATGCAAACAGTTTAAATGCAAGGGAACGCATTCGGAGTCAATGTTTATTGCATTCTCACCGAAGAATAAAAGTGAATGATCTATGCAAGATACATGGATATTCAAGTCTAACAATTCGTCGTTGGTTTGACCTGTGGGAATCATTATCATATGGAGGGTTACGAATTCATCCAGGCAGAGGGGCAAAGAAAAAACTGGAGAATGTACCAGAAGAAGAGCTAGTAAGAGCCAGTGCACGTAACCTTAACACGGTTATATCAGAACTTAAAAAGAGATACCGAGTCGATGTAAGTAAAACAAGCTTACAGCGACTTTTAAAAAACATGGGGGTTTAGTTTTCGTAGAGTTCGTAATTCATTAAAGTCAAAACGAGACGAATATTCTTTTAGAAAGGCCTACTGGGAGCTTAAAAAAGTGGAAGAGCTTGTTGCAGCAAAATATTTGAATCTAGTGTATTATGATGAATCTGGTTTTAGTCTTACCTCTTGCATTCCTTACGCTTGGCAAGAAAAAGGTAGCATGATCGAGATCCCTGCCAGTAAAAGCAAACAGATTAATGTCGCTGGATTTCTATCGAGTGATGGGAAAAGTTTTCAAGGGTATCAAAAAGAAGGAACAATGAAAAGTATAGATGTAATTGGTTTTTTTGATGATTTTGCCCAGCGTGTTACTCAGCCAACATTAATAGTACTTTACAATGCTTCAATACATAAAAGCAATGAGTTTAAAGCGAACATAGAACGATGGAGGAAGAAGGATTTATTCCTCTATTTCTTGCCTCCATATTCGCCAGAGTTGAATAAAATCGAAATCCTATGGCGTAAAATGAAATACCAGTGGATAAGTTTTGATGCTTTCAGCTCATTTAAAGCCCTAAAAGAAAACCTAAATCAACTCATCAAACAAATTGGTGGAAAATATATCATTAATTTTACTTGAGTACTTAACACTATATTATGCTCAGAAAATAGGCGATATACGGGCATTTAAAAAAATTAAGGTTTTCGGTATCAGCTGATGCGATTCATCAATCGCCATCATTTCGCACAAATATGAGGCTTGGCTTTTGTGGTTGATACATTTATCTTTTCATAAATAAAACCACAAATAACCTTTCCCAATCAACTTAAGAACATTGCTCGACATATAGATATTAGATAAATTCTATTGGTATCCAGCCACCAATATTTCGATAATAGACTCATAGTTGTTTAAGAATGACTTTGTATCTGTAAAAGGTGCCGTTTCTTCGTAACTAATTTGCTTTACCCCTGTTTCGTCAAATTGATATATCAAAGCATTTGGGTAAGCTAGAAGAATAGGCGAATGTGTAGCTATGATAAACTGTGATTTTTTTTTAACTAGTCCATCGATCAAACCCAAAGCAGTAAGCTGGTGCATAGGAGATAACGACGCTTCTGGTTCATCAAAAATATATAGTCCGTTTCCGCGAAGTCTATTTGACATAATGGCTAAAAAAGATTCACCGTGTGAACATTTGTGTAAGGAACTAACACCATATACTTGAGCCAATCCACCACCACTTTCATAAACATCATCTAAATATGTCGCAACATTATAAAGACTCTCTGCTCTCAGAAAAAACTAATCTGAAGGTTTACGATAGCCCATTGCGCCACGCAAATGGCTAAAAAGCAATGAATCATTTTTTGATTCCAATTGAATATTATCCTTCGACCCACCCTCTTGCGATAAACCAAGCCATCTTGCAATAGCTTCAATGAATGTGTATTTCCCTGAACCATTTTCACCCACAATAAAAGTTACATCCCTGTGAAACTTCATTTCAGGCAGCTTATTTATTGCAGGAATGTTGAAAGGGAAAAAATCATAGGAAGTAATGGTCTCCTTTTTAAGACTAATCTCTTTTAAATATGGTTTAATATCCATTTTAGACAAAAATATTATTGTTGAATTTCAAAACCTATTAGTTCAATTGGCTGTTTTTTAAATGCATGATTCGTTTAAATTTCTGTGGATCATAACTAATTTTACATTACACCAATGGTTATAAGTCTTCTTAAAAAAAGCGGTAGTTCTCAGAACCAGTCTCTTCCAAGCATTTCTTAAAGAGGTGTTTTACCCCCTCAATAACTTTAGTAAATTACTTTGTAACGTATCAAAATGCATGATGACACTTTTTAGAGATAAAAAGCCATGAATTTCAGTTTTCAAAAGCTGCATTTAAATACTTGAAAAACAAACTGTATTACAGTGCTTGCGATCATATTTTGCCGAAATGTTATCCATCATAAAAAATTTGAGTTTAGAATGTATTTAAAAAAATCATCACAAAAAAAAAGCGTTTATCTCCATTATGGAGGTAAACGCTTCTTATAAAATTTGGCACCGACCTACTCTCCCACTTTTTACAGCAGTACCATTGGCTCTGGCGGGCTTAACTTCTCTGTTCGGGATGGGAAGAGGTGGACACCGCCGATATAGGCACCTAAATAAGGTTGTACATCGTAATCTGTACTTAATATCTTAACACACTGGAAAAAGTATTTGAAAAAATTAACAGATTTTCTATCTGCCTTTATAAATCATTTTTTAATTACTTAAAAACTGTTTATGAAGAAAGCTTCGGGTTATTAGTACTACTTGGCTATGATGTCACCATCTTTACACCTATAGCCTATCAACGTGATAGTCTCTCACGGCCCTCTATGGAAGTCTCATCTCGTGGCTAGTTTCGCACTTAGATGCTTTCAGCGCTTATCTATTCCAAACGTAGCTACTCTGCAGTACAGCTGGCGCCATAACAGATTCACTAGAGGTTTGTCCATCCCGGTCCTCTCGTACTAAGGACAGATCCACTCAAACTTCCTACGCCCACAACAGATAGGGACCGAACTGTCTCGCGACGTTCTGAACCCAGCTCGCGTGCCACTTTAATCGGCGAACAGCCGAACCCTTGGGACCTTCTCCAGCCCCAGGATGTGACGAGCCGACATCGAGGTGCCAAACCTCCCCGTCGTTATGAGCTCTTGGGGGAGATCAGCCTGTTATCC
>CAIOLR010000206.1 GCA_903859135.1 uncultured bacterium
ACTGGGATTCTGATAAATCGGTTGGATACATTTTTTTGAAGTTTCGTCACAACAAAAAAGACTATTTCCAATCGCTTTTCAGGCCTATAATATTATTCCTTTTTCATTTTTAAACAGGCTCTTAAAGTTTATTTCGTTTTGCTAAAAAAAAATCTTTCAGTAGCGTACTACATTCTTCTGCTTTTATTCCTTGTACAACCTGTGTTTTAGGATGTAGGATACGTTGTTTGATTTGGCTAAATCCGCGTTGAGGGTCTTCGGATCCAAACACAATTCGGCTTATTTGTGCCCAATAAGATGCTCCTGCACACATGATGCAGGGCTCGATGGTAACGTATAATGTGCAGGTGTGCAAATACTTCCCTCCGATATAATTGGATGCTGCGGTAAAAGCTTGCATTTCGGCATGTGCCGTTACGTCATGAAGCTGCTCGGTGAGATTGTGTCCACGACCAATAATGCGTCCGTTGTGAACAATGATGGCACCAATGGGAACTTCATCAGCTTCCAATGCTTTTTGAGCCTCTTTAAAGGCTTCATTCATGAAAAATAAGTCAGTTGTTTGGGTGGAGGCTTCCTCGTCAAAATTAACGTACTTCATACTTCTAATTGTTGTTAAATTATTTTAGTGCCATTGGGGACTTCCTTGTCGGGCCTGGTCAAAACAACATCTCCCTGCTCGTCTACAAAGCCCGTTAGTAAAAACTCCGACATGAACGGTCCAATCTGCTTTTTGGGAAAATTAAGTACACCTACTACTTGTCGGCCAACGAGTTCTTCTTTGCTGTAATGCCTTGTGATTTGGGCACTACTCCATTTGGTGCCAAATTCTCCAAAATCTGCGTTTACTTTATATGCTGGCTTTCTCGCTTGTGGGAAGTCCAACACTTCGAGGATGGTCCCAACGCGTAATTCGATTTTTTCGAAATCATTCCATGTAATTTCCATGTGTTTAATTTGTTTGTTAGTTAGTGGTCATGATGGTTCCATGTGTTTAATTATTATAAATGGTGGTATAAAGAGGCAGTGTGTACGTTTCCTTGCCTCTTTATACCAATCGGATTGTCAAGAATAATGCCAGAACAGGAAGTAGGTAAATTTATTCTAGATAGATACTAAATTGAATATCTTGTATGAATAGCTTTTCAATGGGTGCCGAGTAAGGATGATCTTCTGGACGCAAAGTACTGTTGACCGTGTGTGAAAACTTGATTTCGGGAGAAAGTTTGAAATAATCAAAATATAATTGAAATCCGATCCCAGCCTCATACCATAATATACCTTTTTTATTTTTTACACTTCTGTCTGCGAGTGGTTTACTTGCATCGCCATTGATTTTATCTTCTGACAGTAAATCAATCGAGTACCGTGCTCCTGCGATGAGGTATGCCCTGAAATTTCTTTTTCGATCAGATTTTACGCGTATTCCTAAAGGAAGGTTCATAATTGAAAATGGGACCATGCGTGTCACGGCATCGTCTGGGTTTGCGTATTCGTACTTGAGGGTATGGTCTGCAAAAATATATCCAGGGGAAAAGCGTAAGTCAAAATGCTCACCTAGTTTAACATTTGTTACAAAGCCGAGACCGAAGCCGGGTGTTGCGGGGCTAGAAATCGAATATAGTGGGTTTTTTACTAGTTGTCCGTTCTCAGGGTTAATAAATGGGTCTCTCCAATTGGCCTTCTTAATAATGGTGTAATCGGATGATATGGCTTGGAATACAAATCCCAGGTTGATAGGAGATTCGTCTGTGCCCCCACCCCAATTTTCTTGTGAATAAGATTGGCTGGTAAATAGCGCAAATAATAAGGTGAAAAAAAGGAACCACTTTGTCATTTAATGCCAGTATAGATTGTACAAATGCCAAAAGCCAGGGGTTTAAATGTTGTATTTCGAAAGCCAACTTCCTGCATTTTTTGTGTAAAAGAGCTGCCAGCGGGGAAAGAAGCCACAGAGGCAGGAAGATAGGTGTACGCGGATGAGTCTTTAGAAAATAGCTTTCCAATAGTAGGCACCACATGATTGAAATAAAAATGGTAGCCTTGTTTAATAGGGAATGTGCTAGGCTTTGAAAATTCGAGAATTACGGCTTTCCCTCCAGATTTAAGCACTCTTAAGATATCAGAGAGCCCCTTTTCTAGATTTTCAAAATTCCGCACTCCGTAAGCAACTGTTACGGCATCAAATTCATTGTCTTTAAATAGGAGTTTTTCTGAGTCGCCCATACGGACTTCAAAAAGGTGTTCCATATTTCTTTTGATAATTTTCGCATCTGCAATGGCTAACATCCCTTTTGAAATATCGACCCCAATAATGCGTTTTGGGTTCAATATTTTAATGGCTTCGAATGCAAAATCACCTGTTCCAGTTGCTACATCCAGTATATATTGGGGTTGATCGTCTATCAGCTCTTTGATTGCCTTTTTACGCCATAGGGTATCTATCCCTAACGACAAAGTGCGGTTTAAAAAATCGTATGTCGTGGAAATATTATTGAACATGGCTGCCACTTGTTCTTTTTTGGCTGCGTTGGAATCGGTGTAAGGCGAAATGGATTTTAGCATATTGTATCAAATATAAATATGCAAGAAGACAAAAGTGTATTGTTTGTGAAAAAATATACGCTGCTTGGTTTTACATTTGCTACGTGCTCGCTATTGCGTGGTTATTCATTCTATGTTCAGATTAGCATACCAGCCCCTTTAATACGACCATAAATCATGTTCATAATCCATTAATTCTTTCTTTATCCGTTCAGATTCATACAATCGATCAATACCTTGAGCATAATCTTTAATTCGTAGGTCTGCTACATTGGATTCTTTAACGATATAACTGGAGAACATACGCTTGATGAATAAATCATCGTAACTCAATTTGGTCGAATCATTTTTACGATTGGCGATTGCCTTGGTTGCCAATAAGGGGCGTGCTTCTGGAAAATAGATCCAAAAAGCAGGTTGATCATCAAAAGATTGTCCTGCAGCCTTAATTTTAATCATGGGGGCTATCCCAATAATTCGCGGTTCCAAAATGGAGCGTTCTTTATCAAGTATCCAATCTTCTTTGATGCGAAATTTAGTGACGCTATCTGGGTTAAACACTCCTGGTTTAACATGGGTTGCAATGGTATTTCCGTCTTTGTCTAATATGGGAACCAATACACTATCTGCAAGTTTAGACATCACTTGTTGAGGGGTTAAACTAGTGGAGAATTCGTCTCCATCGGGGTCGCCCTTTCTTCCAGTTGGATCATATGCGGTCAGCTCACCTGCGTTGATTGCATCTAGTATAATCTCAATGAGTCGGGCTTTGGGTGCGACAAATACACGATTTATTTTTTCACGAAGGTCTATCTCTCGCCAAATGCGTTTAGAATAAACGACGTCAGCTTCTCTCATGGCTGCATAATATGTCACTTTTGACATTGAAACGATCTCTTTCTTGTAGTACCCATCTAGGGGTCTTGTCGACTGGGATAGCTGGTGTGTACTAGTTGAATGGGGCATTGGGGAAGGAAGAGCTAAAGTGGGTGATATTGCCGTGGCCGATATTGGTTTTGCTGAAATTTTTAATGGAATAGGAATTTCACTGGGTGATATTGTGGTGGTTGATACTGGTTTTGTCGAAATTTTTAGTGGAATTGGACTATTTTTTTTTTGTTTCGGATTCACAGTAAGGGTTGTGGATACAGGTAAGGATGGGCAATCGCCTGTCGAAACAATTAGCGTGTAAATGCCACTCATGTCCGTGGTTGCATTTGTACTCACTGTTGGACTATGCTCTTTTGATGTAAATCCATTGGGTCCTGCCCAATTGTATAATGCCGTGGGTATAGTGGCATTCGCTGATAATTTTAATAAACTTCCTGCACGTACTGGAGAATTTGAGCCAATGATGGGCTTCTCTGAACGCCCATTACCCACTTTTATGGTTAATAGACTAATGCAGTAGTCTGCTTTCCAAGTGTATCGGTATATGCCAGGAGCGGCAAAACTGCTTATTGTGGTCGTATTGTTTATATCATTTGGGCTTAGGCTCATGGTTGTTATTGATGGATTTGTGGGGTCTTGTGCCCATGTTCCCACTCCACCTGCGGTGACAGTTGTCTGGCTCGATGTGCAAGGTAACGCAACTTGCCCTGCTCCCCTCACTCCATTATCGACGGTAATTTGAATGGCGTCTAAAAAATTACCTAAAGAATGTTTTCCACCTGAAGAGCTTATTGGCTCAAATAAAAACCGCGTTGTTTTTTGTCCGTCGGGGATGGTATAAGTAATGGTATAAGTAGCCCAAGCATCGCCGTCAGATACTTTTATAATTTCTTTTAAAGGTCTCGTAGGAGGGCCAGCAGAAAGTCTACAAACGTCTAAGCCATTGTTGGTTCCATCGTTATCTGTTTTCTTTTTAATCCAGCTTCTGCTTCCAGTACGCGACCACCCGACGGTGCCAGCCGACCCTCCACGGTGCGAAAATTTAATCGTGAATACGGTAGCGTGGGGAGTATTGACATCTTGGTAAATGCCAGATTCGTCATCATGATTTAACTCCACAAATTGGTTCCCTTCAAAAGCTTTTATGCCAAAGCTTTCACTGGTCCATATTCCAAACCAGCGATTCGAGGAGGTTGTTTTCCATCCTTCCATGCGACTATCATTAACTACTTCTACCCCTGCCCAGTGATCGCTGGGTGGGGATTTCGGTGCAAGACCATCATTGAGCGTGCTCACCTTGCTTGAAGCCACTGGTTGCTCAAAACCTGCATTTGGCATTGGGACTACACATTGTCCAAAACTTTTAATGGCGATCAGGCAACCTAGAATGAATAAGCAAGCTGATTTTTTGATGCATATGATGTCTGTATTTTGGGTATGTAAAATATTTTCCAATTTAAGAGTGAACCATTTTAAGGAAGTCCTGCACATGTTTCTAATAAATTTTTTATTAGGTGTACCCATTGTAAATCATATTTCTTTTAAGCGGAGCACCTATTTAGCACTCGTTGGGATCCTTTTCAGGGTTGAAAAAAATGCATTTTTTAGACTGAAATATAAGAAAATCAAAAACATAAACGGGTTTTTTTGCGTGTTTTTGGCTCTTGAGCGTACTAATCCTATTTGGAGTGTGGCGTAGGCTTTCGACCAATCTTGTTTACCTTTGTGTATGATTATTAAAAGTGCCATATTTCAATGTAGCAATACCCGTACAGATAAATTACCTCCTCCAATATTGCCTGAGTATGCTTTTATTGGACGATCCAATGTTGGGAAATCGTCTCTTATTAATATGTTGGTTCAAAAGAAAGGATTAGCAAAAACATCACAGACACCTGGTAAAACGCAATTAATTAATCACTTTTTAATTAATGAGCATTGGCAGCTGGTGGATTTGCCGGGCTATGGCTATGCCAAAACCTCACGGTCGAATCGTAGTGATTGGGAAAAGTTTATACGTTATTATCTTCGTAACCGTGAAAATCTGCAATGTGTTTTTGTGCTGATTGATAGTAGATTGAGTCCTCAAAAAATAGATATCGAATTTTGTTCTTGGCTCGGTGAAAATGGTATCCCCTTTCTCCTAATTTTTACAAAAGCGGATAAACAATCCAAGGTTCAGTCGGAAAAGAATGTGGCGTTATTTAGAAAGTCTTTATTAGATTTTTTTGAGGAAGTTCCCCCGCACTTTATCTCATCTGCAGAAACAGAACAAGGAAGAGAGGAGATTTTGGCTTTCATCCATGATATTAATCAACGATTTGCGGCGCTTGATTGATTTTTATAGGTGTTGAAAACAGTAGATGAAGAGGGGCTATGTGATTAATTGGTGGTGATTGTCATTAAATGAACTAAATTGATTGCCTAACAACATTGCAGCTTATTAACACTTAATAAAGTATGTCAAAATCAACAAAAAATAAAATAGCCATACTCGGAAGTGGAAACATTGGTATGTCTTTGGCTAGGGGATTAGTTAAATCTAACTATTGTGAGGCAGGTCAAATTACGCTTACGCGTCGCAATGTGCAGCGTATTGCTGAACTTACGGCGAAAGGGTATCACATCACGGACCAAAATTTAAAAGCCGTAGGCGAAGCTTCGGTTGTGATTCTGGCTGTTTTGCCACAGCAACTCGATCAATTACTCGATCAAATTAAGGAAGTTGTCCGTCCAGATCATCTCATTATTTCGGTCGTTTCTGGGGTTTCTTGTCTGGATATTCGCGAGAAGCTGGGAAATAATGTGCCTGTGGTGCGCGCAATGCCCAATACAGCTATCGCTATTGGTCAGTCCATGACTTGTTTTGCAAGTGATCATGCAAGTCCGCAGCAGCTAGAAATTGTGACAGATATGTTTGAAACGGTAGGGGCGGTGATGAAGATCAATGAAGAGCTCATGACCTCAGCAACGGCATTGTGTGCATGTGGTGTCGCTTTCTTTTTACGAGCTATTCGAGCAGCTTCTCAAGGAGGTGTCGAAATTGGCTTTCATGCGGATGAGGCTCTTAAAATGGCTGTTCAGACGGCCAAAGGTGCTGCCGACTTATTATTGCAAATGCAAAGCCATCCAGAACATGAAATAGATAAGGTGACATCGCCCAAAGGTTGTACCATTGCTGGCTTAAATGAAATGGAGCATAATGGATTTAGTTCCTCATTGATCAAAGGAATAAAGCTTTCGGCAGCGAAAGCAGGTGGTTTATATGTGAAAGAGTAGTGATGTCGTTTTATATTTTGATGATAATTCTTTTGGTATACATAAACCAGAGAATTAGAAACCAAAATACAACGTAGGTGATGGCCATCGCTAAAGATGCATTGAGAGGAGATAGATGAGGCACGACAAACGTTTTATATAGCCAGTATTTAGTACTATAAAATGTGCCATCGGCTAAGTTTACCAACGGCAAGTTCAATGTTTTGGCTACTAAGGTCGATAGGAAAAAGGCGGCTAACGCATTAATTCCGTAGGCGACGAAGGGCTTTATCCCTTGTTGGTACCCTCGCACATCGATGAGCCAATAGCAGAGTGCGAGACCAATCGTTGCTAAGCCCCCCGTATAAAGCACATATGAGCCAGTCCAAAGAGCTTTGTTGATGGGGAACGTTAAGTTCCAAAGCAGACCCGCAATGATGGCAATGAGTCCTATCGAAAACATCCACGCAATTTTTACACTTTCTTCACGATCTTTTCGCTTTAACCAGCTCCCAGCTAGTACGCCAAATAGTCCAGTTGAAACGGCTGGGATGGTTCCTAAGATGCCCTCTGGGTCCCATGTCACGGAGAGTTTCCATAGGTGAGCCTTGCCCAAGAGTGTTCGATCTATCCATGCTCCCAGATTGGTTTCTTTTTCTAGATTCGCGTAGCCCAGTCCAGGAACGGGAACATAAGTCATGAGTAGCCAATACAGAATGAGCAATCCAATCATGATTTTGAACTGTGTTTGGGGCTTTGTTTTAATAAAGATAAGGGCCGATATAAAAAATACAAGGCTAATGCGTTGCAGTATTCCAGGAATTCGAACCTCCTTTAGTGTAGCTACTGGATCGGTAAATAATGTGGGAAATGCAGCAAGAAATAAACCAAGTCCGAATAAAATCAATGCTCTTTTCAACGCTGTCCACATGAGTTTGGAATGATCTTGCTCCTGCCCTATTTTATCTCCAAGTGCATAGCTAATGGATACACCAACGATAAATAGGAAGAAAGGAAAGATCAAATCGGTGGGTGTGCAGCCGTTCCACTCGGCATGTTCAAGAGGGGCATAAATATGGCTCCAATCGCCAGGGTTATTAACCAGAATCATTGCGGCTACGGTCAGTCCACGAAATACATCGAGGGAAAGAAGACGTGTACGAGGGATTGCTTTGAGATTTGTCATGTAGCATCCTGGTTTATAGACAATAGTACAAAATGTTTTGGTGATTTTGCACTATTGTTTACAACGTAGCGTTTGTCCTGTCAGTTCGATTGCATTCGCAATTTTAGTCGTTAGCTTCTTCTATTCGTATTCCAATATCTGAAAGTTCTTGTAGTGGATTGTCACGCATATTTTGTTCGAGCTCGAAGATGTAGGTTCCTTTTTGGGGGAAGTGATAGTTTTTTCGGAAGATCATTTGATGGCTGTATAAGCTACCTGAACTTTTTCCAAGCCATTCTCCATCAGGTAAAGCAAGTGTAAATTCTTTGCGTTCCGACGTTTTTTTACCATCGGGTCCAGTTTGGTGGATGATGATAAATATATTCGAATACTTATAGTCGCCCGTGTGTCGAAGATTTAAATAAAGGGTGTACGCCATTCTTGTATCTCCAACCTTGACAGGGATGCGCATCCTGTCAGCATAGCTCCACTTCAAATCGTTTGTTTTTTGGTTGCTATCAACAAGTGTTACCTCATTTTGGCAAGAGACAGATAGGAGTGTGACCAGCCCTAGCAATGTCAAAAAGTAGCTATTCGTTTTTGTTTTCATCATACCGTTGGTTTAGGACGATTTTTGTTACTCCTGTTTTTACGTCGGTTATTATTTCGATTTCTTGAAGGAATATCATCGGTTGATGCCACCTCTGCTTGTTTAGATTCGGGTGATTTTACAATTGTCTGTACAGGGTGGGGGCTCGCGAGAGCAGGGGCTGTTGAAGCATTTTTAGGTTTTTTATTTCGTTTTTGGCTTGCACGTTTACGTGGTGTTTTGTCATCTAATCGTGTTAGGCTGTCCTGTCCAACTACATTTTCATAGTCGGGGGCCTTTGCAATAGGTGTTTTATTTACCTCAAGTACTTCTTCCTTTAGGTCGGGTGGCTTGATGCCTTTTTTGTTTAACTGTTGTACGTACTTGACACGATCAATTTGTAATGGGATCCATTCTTCGGCATTTGCGTAACTAAACCACATCAGTTTTTTAAAGATGTCAGTTTTTTGAAGTTTGGCTATTCCTTTTTCTGTTTCCAAACGATCTGCATGGTCTGGAATGTCTTTTAAGGCATCCATATAGGTGTCTAGCTCGTAATTTAAACAGCATTTAAGTTTGCCACATTGTCCAGCAAGTTTCAACGTGTTTAAAGATAAGTTTTGGTATCGAGCAGCAGAGGTCGAAACGGTTTTGAAATCAGTTAACCAGGTAGAGCAGCACAGTTCACGGCCACAGGATCCTATGCCACCCAAGCGACTGGCTTCCTGGCGCATGCCAACCTGCCGCATTTCTATACGAATACGAAATGTTTCGGCCATTCGCTTGATAAGTTCTCTGAAATCAACCCGACCTTCAGCGGTATAATAAAAGGTAGCTTTCGTTTTATCTCCTTGATAATCGACATCACTCAACTTCATTGCTAAACCCAATTTTTTAGCTAAAACTCGCGCTTTATGCATGGTCTCAAACTCCATCCCTTTGGCCTGTTGCCATTTGTCTATATCTGTGGATGTGGCTTTTCGATATATTTTTTTGGTGACATCTTCCATGTTCACACGCCTTTTTTTCAGTTGCATGCGAACCAATTCGCCTGTGAGTGAAATATGTCCAATATCGTAACCCCCCATCGCGGTTTCGACGGCTACTAATTCGCCTGCTTCGATGTATAAGTTTTCGTGGTTCAGGTAAAACTCCTTGCGTGATCCTTTGAATTTTACTTCTACGACGTGAAAAGGTTTATAGTTGGAGGGCATGTCCATGTGGGCAAGCCAGTCATATACGTCTAATTTATTACACCCTCCTGTGAGGCATGAGCCATTGCTTTTACAGCCTGCAGGTGCACACGAACCTGTTGAACAACTTCCACATCCCATAATTAAGTAGATATATATTGAGTCCCTTGAGGGAGCGAATTAAACTTTAAAATACTAACGAAGCGTAAAGATACATCTAAAAATAAAATTTTTGGATTTGCATTTCTTTCGATATGGTAATGTGCTTTCTCTAAAGTATCAATAATCGCTTGCGCTTGATTCAGGCTGATAAAATTGCTGAACTTGGTTATAAAATCCAATTCAGTCGAGGGCAAATGCACCAAATCTGGAACTCCTGAAAGTATGAGGATGCTTTCGCGTATCAGTTGGATGCCATATTTTAAAAAGTGTTTCTGGTTTTCTCTGCCCATTTTGACTGCATGGTCCACAAAGTCGATGATCTGGCTTCCCTTGTCGGCGGTGGTCAATCTCATCCAACTGGAGAATAGATTAAACTGATCATTTTCTTCCGTGTTCAAAAACAGTAGAGCGACCTGTAGATTCCCTTCGCTGAGGTAGGCGATATGTGTTGCTTTTGTTTCTGAGGCGCCTTTTTGTTCGATGAGATGTTGCTTGATTTCGTTCTCGCTCAAACGAGGTATTTTGACTAGTTGAGTTCTAGATAAAATGGTGTTCAGCAATTGGTCTTGGTTTTGAGCTACCAATAGGAATACTGTTTTTTGTGCTGGTTCTTCAATGATTTTTAGCAGTGTATTCCCCTCTTTGTCCAAATATTCGGGCAGCCACATGATCAGTATTTTATACTCCGACTCGAACGGTTTTAAACTTAGTTTGTGGATAATTTGGTGGCATTCGGCAATGTTGATATTGGCCTGTTTATTTTCGGCGTCAAACTGGGCTCGCCATTCATTCAGGTTTAAATAAGGATTCCCTAAAAAAGCTTTACGCCATTCGGGCAGAAAATCAAGTGCTGTATCCTCCTTGTGTTTTGCGAAAAAAGGATACGAAAAATGCAAGTCTGGATGGATGAGTTTGCCGTATTTTCTGCAGGAAGAGCAGTGACCGCAGCTATCGGCTGGTTGGCGATCTTCGCAAGAAATATATTGTGCATAAGCCAAGGCAAGTGCTAAATTTCCTGATCCCTCCGGACCTAAAAATAACTGTGCATGGCTTACCCGATTTTCTGAAACTGTTTGTATTAAATGTTTTTTGACTTTTTCTTGGCCAATAATATCACTGAACTGCATGTTCGCAAAATAAGCAAAAAGTATGGACTAGTGCTCAGGACCTTTCCAGGTCATCAGTTTGGTGAATTGATAGAGAAGTCGATCGGAAAGTTTGGTGTCGGCCGTAACGATTTCTCCTTGTGCCATCAACCCATCTCGGTATTGGATTTGTTTTTTGTAGTTGGTTTGCAAGCCATTGGGTAAAGTTACTCGGGCAAAGTAGCCACTATCGGAAGGTATTTTTGAAATGAAATCCAATTTGCCAAGCAATGCACCAAACTCCTGAAAAGGGTGAGAAGGTAGTTTTAATAGCACTTTTTGTCCTGATTTTATCTTGCCAAAATTATGTTGCGGGATGGCTATTTCTGCAAAATATTGTGTGTTCTCGGGATTGATGAAACAAAATGTTTGATTCATTTTTAATTGCTGGTTTTCTTGTAAAAAACGGACAAATGCAATTTTTCCGCTAATGGGAGCTCTGAGTAAATACTTGCTTTTCCACTCATCCAGTTGGACTTTGAACGTATTGAGGGATTGGACGAAGATCTCTTTCTGTTGTGCAATGTCGTTCTCTAGTTGTAAAATTTCTTTTTGTTTTTCATGCTGATTACTTTCATTATTAATGATCCTAGCGACTATTGGGGGTATGGAAAGTGCTTTGCCGATGTATTTGCTTTTTTCACTTCTGTAATCGAATGAGGATATTGTTTTGCTGTCTTTTAAGGATTTATCGGCATCGAGTGTTTCTTTTTCCAGGCTTAAATCCTCTTGCTGCATATTTTTTTCTTGCAATAAGTTAGCATGCGAGCGTTTTAAATAGGCGATGTCACCTTCTAGCATGCTTTTTTTTCGTAAGAAATAGCCAGAGGTCAAGTATTGTTTAAATAAGGCGAAACTTTGTTTGAATACCTGATATGATTGTTGGATTTCTCCTAAATCATGAAATGATTCTGAAAAATAGCTGGATATGTGTGTGTAGTTTTTATTGGCTATTTCTTGTTGTAACGTATCAATGCTTTTTGAGAGTGTCAGTACTTCAAGATGATTGGCCGTACTTTCCATAAATCCCAATACGTCGTTTTGGGAAACATTTTTTCCCTCGATGGTATTTAGCTTCACGAGCTTCCCCTCTGTTTTTACTTTCACTTCTTTGGGTGCATTGACGGATGTTAGTTTTGCGCTAACTGGTACTACATCCGGATAGCTGATAAAAAATGTGGCCCCAATTAAACAACCCATAATGAAGAGGAATAATACGATCCCATTCTGGACCATCCAATTCTGTTTGTCGGAAATAATTTCTTGAATCTCATTTGAAAGAAGCCTAGTAGGAGGATCGGAATGAATAAGTTGTTCGTTATTTGGGGTGTGTGCTGGCATGGGGAATCGGGTTTGTCAAACATTCATTTTTAATTGGCTAACTCCAGCTGATTTTTTACTAATGAGTAATATTCCATTTTGCTACTGGTCAGTTCATGGTGTGTCCCCTGTTCTGTGATGATTCCCTTGTTTAATACGATAATTTGATCGGCATTCTTGACCGTGCTTAATCGATGAGCAACCACAATAACGGTTTTGTTTTTAAAAAAATTGGATAGATTTTCCATGATTACGGTTTCATTGTTTGCATCTAGACTATTGGTTGCTTCATCAAAAAAGATATAATCAGGATTTTTATAAACCACTTTGGCAATCAATATTCGTTGTTTTTGTCCGGTGCTGATGCCATTTCCTTCGGCACCAATTTTGGTATTAAAGCCCAGTGGTAATCCCTCAATAAAATCCAATACATTGGCAACGGCTGCTGCTTCTCGTAGTTTTTCGAGATGGATATTTTCTTCACCAACGGCAATATTAGCGGCTATTGTGTCACTAAAAATAAAATTCTCTTGCATCACCACCCCTATATTTTTTCGCCAATGCCGATGACTTAAATTGCTCAAGTCGTGTCCTCCTACTTTGATAGTTCCTTTTTGTATCTCGTGAAATTTCAACAACACTTTTAATAAGGTGGTTTTGCCGCTGCCGCTGATGCCAACAATGGCTGTGGTTTTGCCTTCGGGGATGTGTAAGTTGATGTTCTTCAGAACAGCCTCATTGCCAACACCAGGATATGCAAAAGACACATGATTTAAATCGATCGTTTTATTTAATGGGAGCTCCTTCTCAAATATTTTCCCTACGGGTTCTTCGTCTTGTAGGGTTTGTATTTCATTTAAACGATCTAAACTTATTCTGGCTAATTGCCAATCTTGTGTAAATTCGATCATCTGCTCGATGGGGCCATTGAGTTGTCCGATGATGTATTGGATTGCCAACATGCCACCCAATGTCATTTGGCCATTGATAACGGCTTGTGCTGCTAAAAAGGTGATGATGATATTTTTGCCTTCGTTGATAAAAAATGCACCTGTTTGCTGCCATTGATTGAGGGCTAAACTTTTTACGCCTAGTTTAAATGTTTTTGCTTGCAGACGCTCCCACTCCCAGCGTTTGGATGTTTCGCAACCATGTAGTTTTATTTCCTGCATGCCTTGGATGAGTTGTATTGTTTTGCTTTGTTCTGCAGCGGCAATATCAAATCGTTTATGGTCTAGCTGCTTGCGTCTGTCTAAGAATATCATGATCCAGAAAAGATAAAGAACACTTGCAAACGTGAAAACCAAAAAAATGGACATGCTGTAGGATGCTAACACCGCTGAAAAAACAACCAAATTGAATAGCGAAAACAGTGTAGTTAGGGAGGTCCCTGTCAAAAAATTCTGTATGCGATGATGATCGTTCATTCGCTGTAGAATATCACCTGTTTTTCTGCTATCGAAATAACCAGCTGGCAGCTTCATGAGCTTGATTAGAAAGTCGGTTAGGATAGAAATATTGATCCGGCTGCTGATATGATAGAGTATCCAACTGCGGATAAAATCAACCGAAAGCCGGCCTGCAAATAAGGCCAACTGCGCAAACAGCACGATATACACAAAGTGAAGGTTCCCTGTACTGACGCCTATATCTACAATGCTCTGAGTAAGAAATGGGGCAATTAGTTGAAGCAAACTACCTAGCAATAAGCCCATGACAAGTTGAAATACAAGTCGTTTATAAGGGTATAAGTATTTACCTACGGTACTTAATCTTTTGGCCTTTAGCTCTACAAGGTCATCTTCATGGTCGGTGTAAAATGCAGGAGTTGGGGCTAATAATAAAACGATACCATAGTCAGTCCCCTCTTCATTTGTTGAAATCCAATGTGGTAAAAATTCTTTTTTGTTATAGGCCATAAGTCCTTTGGCAGGATCTGCAACAACCATTTTTTGTGGTTTTGACGAAGGGGTGAGTACCACATAGTGATTTTGATCCCAGTGCAGAATACATGGTAAAGGAATATCCGTCAGTAACTGCTCAAAAGATAGTTTTGCACTGATGGTCCGGAATCCATATTTTTCAGCTGTTTCAGACATTCCAAATAAAGAGACCCCGCTCATGTTTACCTGGGTTGCGGCTTTCAAACGTTCTAGGCTTATATCCTTGCCATAGTGTTTAAATATCATCTTCAAACAAGTAGGACCGCAGTCCATGCTATCAAATTGCCTGTATATTTTAAAACTCATGGTGTAGGTAGATTTTTTACTGTGGGAATGATCGCCTCGATCCAATCAGCTTGCTGTGAACTTTGGGGTAAAATAAAACTAAATAGGTAATTTATTTAGTTTCAAAATAATTTTGCTACCGCGCAGATTCAACTCGCCAATGCTACTTTTAGCAGAGGACTCAATCATCCAGTAAGTAATTCCTTTCCTTCGATTGATACAGAAGCGCGGCCTTTGACTTCATAGGCATATTTGTTTACAATTCGATCTTCCTATACTTTCCATCTGCTGTCAGACCAATGGCCATCAATGCTCATATTATCTTGCCATTGCTTGCCAACAGCTAAAGGGTACTTTATGTATGGGTAAGGGTTTAATTTAAAAACTCGAAATTAATAATCATGGTGGGATGCAGCCATACATTGTGTTTGTTTTCAATAAGGCTCTGCGTGACTTTTTTATGTTTGATCTTTGATACCATCTTTGTGACCATCCCTTCATAAAGATCCTACAATTCATTTTTACCGACAATTTTGAAATTTTGTTCATTCAACTTTTCAAAAGTCATTTTAGTTGTGTTTGTTTTCATTTTTTTAATGCTTTTAGGCTAAAAATCGAATCACCAGTATACTATTTTTGAAACCATTTAATTAATCATATAGAAAGATTTTATCGTATAGAGTTATGTCAATTGGCCCATTGAGCAGTGTACGGATTATAGTCGCAGGCAATTTCAGATTCATATAGCTGATCTGCTTCATTAAAAGTGAGTGGTCGCGTATCGAAGCAGGTGTATCTAAATTCACAATCTTGGCATCCTTTTACTTTGTCTTTGGCCGCGTACCAATTGGTTTGAAAACTAGGTTGGTTAATCACATCGGTGAGTGAATGGGTATGAATGGAGCCAAATGATTTCGTATCGCTTACACTGTTTTTGATCCTTCCTTCAAAATCGATGGTCACCTTGCCATTATAATAGGTGCTGCGGTGCTTCGACTCAAAGAAAAAATCATAATTCGGAAAAAAATTGGCGGTGGATTCCGTGCTTTTTACATGCTCCTTGGTCAAAGGATGGGCTTTGTATTTTACAACAAGGGTGTCTACGATCGTTTGTGAATTGGTGGGATGATTGTAAAATGTAATACATCTCAGCTGGATGTATTTCTTCATGCTTTCTAAGAATTGTTCATCTATATCTTGACTATCATGTGGGGCTATAATTTCAAACATATTTAGGTTTTGGCATTGCTCATAAAGAGTTTTTACAAGCAGATTGAATGGTTCGAGTGTATTGGGAGCCAAATTGGCTAGTCTGAATTGGTAATAGGAGCAGCCGAGTTTATTTAATTCAAGGAGTACTTCTTCGTAGGCATCACTCGGATTAAACTCGATGATTGTGTTCGAAATCATACCTGGGGATTGCCACCTCGGTTTTATTTTCGGGAAAAGTGTGGTCTCTGTTTGGTCGCACCAAAATAGTAGTTCGCGATCTTCCAAGTGTTGGATATATTCATGAATGATTTCTTTCTGGTCATCATCCGCCGTATCTATCAATTCAGAAACGTCGGCCCCTTCAAATTCTTCAATAAAATGATAAAGTGATTTTGGGATCAACATCATTTGTCCTCTTCCTAAATCACAAATTACCGCTTTTTTAAATCCTGCTACAGGAATACAATCAGCGAAAAGCATAAAAACCTTTGTGTTCATTCGTGGTTTATCATTAATAGATTACTATTGTTGTATGGCAAATTTGCATCTTGTGCGTGTTCCCAGGGGGCAGAGACTCTTTTCCATTGGATAATTCGTAGCAAAATTCTACGGGCAGCTTGGACAAATTTGCATCGAGCTCTCATCCTAGGGGAGGCAGATACATTGGCTAACCCGTTTCTCTAGGAAAATCAACACTTATTGGCTTGTGAAATGGTGCCAAAACACTTGCTCTAGAGTTAAATACCTCTTTGGGAACAGTGATCATTTTTATTTCTCCTGTAGGTGTCAATGGGAATTCAGTGAGATAATAATAATTAAGTGGCAGTTTGGTATGCGCTTTCTTTGGATCGAATACTATTCCTTTCATGGATTCTTTGTTTATACATTAATAATGTGGCTACTTTCTTTTCTAAGTAATAATTGCAGGGGATCGAAACCATCCCAAACTGACCTACTGGATTCACCTCGAGGAAATAATGTATTTTGGTTCCTTTTTCGACCATCAAATCAATAGATCCCGTGTTTAGACCTAATTCATGCATGAGTTTTTGGATTTTGACTTCGATGTCTTTGGGTAAAGTATAGGGCACTGTACGGTTAGGTGTTTCGTCGTCGTAGTGCCTAAAATCGATTTGTGTTTTTGTATTTCGTTGCGAAAAAATAGCCATTGAGTAACACAGGCCATCTAGATAAAAAACGCGTATTTCATACTCTTTCTTAACTCCTTGCTGAAATAGTGTAGGAAAAAAAGTAGTAGGTAATTGGGTTAAATCTTCCAATTTAACTTCTTCGGTATAAAGTGTATATTCTCGTTTTCCATCTGTTGAATAAAAATTCGGAGAATTAGTCATGGTTTTTGTGATGATCATTTCGTGTTTAAGCAGGGTGTTCTCTAGGTCTTTTTTGTGACTGATGACAAATGTTTCAGGGATTGCTAGGCCTATTCTTTGGGCTATATCCAAAACAATTAACTTATTGACATTCATTTTTGATGGATTCGTCAGCCAAAAACTATCGGCTAATCGATGGTGCATCGATTGACTTAATGCCTCAAACTCTTTGTACAAGTGTTGTTTGATTTCTTTTTTGTTCCTGATGTTGTCAACTTCTTGCGCACTTTTGCCGAAGCCATCTTTTTCATACCATCTGCGGTACCATATCACGGGGAATTCTTCCGATGAAAGATGCTTGTCTTTTATTTGTATTTCATTGTGACTAAAGAAAGCATATTCATTTTGTAGGTCATATCCGTTTATTCTTTTCCAATCGCCTTGATAATAGGTTAACCAGCGAATCACATCCTCCGTGGTCGATTCAAACTTAGAAGTGCTTAGTATTAAAATCATGAAGTACGGCTGTATGGTCTGGAATTGAATCTATTTAATTTTTTTCATTATTTGTTTGTTGTTTCAATAATAGTTAATTAAATAGTTTTCTATTGTGGTATTATTTTTTTTATAATATGTGTGTGGATTGAGTTGAGAATAGGTCGTTTCCATTGATTTTAGAAGACCTTATTATTCCTCTTAGTTTGAGTTTTGGAGGAAATAAAGTGGAGCTAAAAAGAAGAGGTACACAAAGGGTGAAATGCCCTTTGTGTAAAAAATAGCTAGAAATCAGTCTGCTAAC
>CAIOLR010000207.1 GCA_903859135.1 uncultured bacterium
TGCTGCTCATAACGTCTGTTTTGAGGGAGCCTAATTCTTACTCTAGAACGCTTGGGCCAGAGTTCAGGCTTGCAGTGAGTGGGAATTCGGTTGTTGGTACTAGTACTACCTCAGCAAAAATTTTACCAAAGGGAGCTATCTTATTAACAACAAGAGCAACCATTGGTGAAGCATCAATAGCACTTGAAGAATGTACAACGAACCAGGGATTTCAATCTTTAGTGGCAAAAGAAAACAATCACAACATATTTCTTTTTAATTGGATTAAGTACAACAAGTTTGAACTAATAAAAAGGGCAAATGGTTCTACATTTCCAGAAATTAGCAAATCAGAAATTGAGCAAATTCCAATCCATCTCCCCGCCCTCCCCGAGCAACAAAAAATAGCCTCTTTTCTCACAGCAGTAGATAAAAAACTGCAAGCCTTAAAGCAGCAGAAAAATCTTTTGGAACAGTATAAAAAGGGGATGATGCAAAAGATATTTTCGCAAGAGATACGCTTTAAAGATAATGAGGGGAAGGGGGTTGGAGAGTGGGAGATGAAGAAGTTGGGAGAAATAGTTGATAAAAAATCCTCAAATATTTCAGCAAATAAAATAGAAGAAAATACTGGAAGATATATTATTTATGGTGCATCAGGTATTTTAAAGAAGATTGATTTTTACAAGGAAGAGGATGATTACATAAGCATTATTAAAGACGGAGCAGGTGCTGGTCGTTTATTTTACTATTTAGGTAGATCATCCGTACTGAGTACTATGGAAATTATTACTCCCAAAATAGGCTTAAATACATATTACCTGTATTGCTTATTAAGCAACATTGATTTTACAAAATATATAACAGGCAGTACAATACCTCACATTTATTTCAAAGACTATTCTAGTGAAATTTGCAACCTCCCCACCCTCCCCGAGCAAACCAAAATCGCCCATTTCCTCTCAGCCATTGACGAAAAAATAAGCCACTGCCAAGTGCGGATCACCAAGATGGAGCAGTATAAAAAAGGATTGTTGCAGCAGTTGTTTGTGTGAATTAATAGCTATCATTGCAAAAAAAATCTACTAAAAAGCAAATACCGATGGCTAAAGAACAAGAAGCAGCATTAGAAAACAAATTGCTCCTTCAACTACAACAACTAGGCTACGAATCAGTAGCCGTACACGACGAAAAAACACTACTTCACAATCTAAAAAGACAACTAGAGAAACATAACAACACACCGTTCAGTCCAAAAGAATTCGATCGGATATTGAATATTTTAAACAAGGGAACCATATTCGAAAAAGCCCAAACGCTGCGCCAAAAGCAACATATTCTGCGCGACAATGGCGAAAACCTGTATTTCGACTTCATCAATACCGAGCGCTGGTGCCAAAACCAGTTTCAGGTGGCCAATCAAATAAAAATGGAAGGCACGTATAACAATCGCTACGATGTCACCCTGCTCATCAATGGTTTGCCATTGGTACAAATAGAACTCAAACGCAAAGGCTTAGGACTCAAAGAAGCCTTCAATCAAACCAATCGGTATCAAAAACATTCTTTCGGAGCTAGCCAAGGACTGTTTCAATACATCCAACTATTCATCATCAGCAATGGGGTGAATACCAAATACTATAGCAACAATCAAAAGCTAACCTTCAAACAAACTTTTTACTGGACCGACGAAGCCAACCAACGCCTCACCAATATTTTAAATGGGTTTACAAGCGATTTTTTGCAGCCATGCCACGTCAGTAAAATGATTTGCCAATACACGGTGCTCAACGACACTAGCAGCCAATTAATGGTGCTCCGCCCCTACCAATACTATGCGGTCGAGGGCTTGATTGATCGGGTTAAAAACAGCAACAAGAATGGATACATCTGGCATACCACGGGTTCGGGCAAAACGCTCACCTCGTTTAAGGCAAGTCAGATTTTAATGAACTTGCCACAGATAAAAAAGGTGGTTTTTGTGGTCGATCGAAAAGATTTGGATTATCAGACCAATAAAGAGTTCAACAGCTTCAGCAAAGTATGTATTGATGGCACCAACAATACCAAACAGCTCGTCAATCAATTTACCGACGACACGAAACTGATTGTGACTACCATTCAGAAACTAAATACAGCTATCAGCAAAACGCAGTATTTAGCCGAAATGGCGTCTTTAAAAAACGAGCGTATCGTATTTATTTTCGACGAATGCCACCGCTCCCAATTTGGCGAAACCCATAGCCGCATCAATCAATTTTTCAATAATATCCAGCTATTTGGTTTTACAGGCACCCCCATTTTTGCCGACAACGCCATTGCCAACGAGCGCGGCAAACGAACTACGACGGAATTGTTTGGTGAGTGTTTGCATAAATATGTCATTACGGATGCCATCCGAGACGAAAATGTTTTGAAGTTTTCAGTCGAATATATTGGTCGATATAAAAAGAAAGACGACAGCGCAACCGAAATTGATATCAATGTAGAAGACATCGACACCAAAGAGTTGATGGAATCGCCCAAGCGATTAGAAAAAATAACGGATTACATCATTGCCAATCACAAACGAAAAACCCACAATCAGGAGTTTACAGCTATGTTTTGTGTGAGCAGTGTAGATACGCTCATCAAATATTACGACCTCTTCGAAGAAAAGAAGGAAGAAGGAAAACACAACTTACGCATTGCCACCATTTTTAGTTATACCAATAATGACGACGATGCTGACGCGAATGGTTTTATCCCCGAAGAATTATCGGTCGTAGAAGAGCCAGCGGCATTATATGGTTTGCGCATGCATACCAGAGAAAAACTCGACGAGTATATCGGCCATTACAACCAACTTTTTGGAACCAAATATTCAACCAAGGACAGTGAAACATTTTACAATTATTACAACGATGTTTCTAGAAAAGTAAAAGATCGTAAAATCGACATTTTACTGGTGGTGAATATGTTTCTCACAGGTTTTGATAGCGATGGGTTGAATGTGCTTTATGTCGATAAAAATTTGAAATACCACGGTTTGATACAAGCCTACTCGCGAACGAACAGAATAGAAAATGAGCGAAA
>CAIOLR010000208.1 GCA_903859135.1 uncultured bacterium
TGATAACAGATGAGCTACTTAGGATGGGATTTCAATCGTTGATGAGGGCTTAAATTCTCCTTTCTCGTCCAACAAAAAAGACATGGGCTTATCAGGATCCTTGATAATATCAAACAGCAGAATATTCCAGGCCTTCCAAAAATTTGCTAATACCTGACCATAGGTTTTGGTCTGCCAAGAGTCAAATAATGGTTTATTACTGATACCCTGCAAAGGCATGGCATCTATATACGTTACATGCTCGGTAGGCATGATGGTGTATTCAGGCAAACGGTTGAACAGATAATTTGAATAAAAAAATCGCCCACAAAGCTCTTCAAATTGGATGGGATGCAACGGAGCGTCTTTTATTTTGTCGAGTAAATCTTGGTGATAGATTTTATTGGCACCGTTGTCTTGCAAACAGGCGATGATTCCAAAATCGTTCATTCTTAAGCAAAATGTGAGTGTATTCACTTCATCGCGGTAGCTAAATAGATCGGCTGAATGAGATACAGGTACTACATGGATCGTCCAGGGCAGATTTCCTTCAAATTCAACAGGCCGAATAAGAGACTGCAACATCAAGTGCAGATTTGTAAACTTATGAACCAAGGATTGTGAGATCGTAAACTGTTCTCCAGCAGTTTTTTGCTGACGAATACCGATACGTATTTCATTGAAGATCACACCATAAACCAATTTAGCCATCCATTGAAACAAAGTAATGGAGGGCATTTTTTTAACAGCTTGATAGCCCTCCATAAAAGCAAGCTGAATGGATTCCTCCAGTGGCTCAATACCTTTGTCTGCAACATCCGTTGCACAGGGTATTTTCAGCTGATTATACGAAGTGATACTTTCGTCCAAAAGTTTGAATGGTTTATCTTCGAGCTCGTATCGTTGCATCAGCCAACACGGGAAAACAGAAATTTGTTCGTCTACAGCATGCAATTTTGCTCCAGTCAAAAAACAAAATTGATCGCTAAACTCGAAGGTTTTGAAGGGATTATAAAGAGCCTGTACCATCAGCCAAATGTAAAAAAATTGCTCCGAATCTTGGCTAAGATTCTCCTTGATGAATGGTGAAACAGGGCGTATATCGAAGTGGCAAACTGGGTTATTAATTCTATTTTTGGGCACGAAATATACTTTATATGAAAATTGAACTATCAGAAGAACATCTCATGATTCGGCAAGCAGCAAGGAACTTTGCTATCAACGAATTAAAGCCTGGAGTTATTGAACGCGACGAACACCAAAAATTTCCTGCAGAACAAATAAAAAAAATGGGCGAGCTGGGCTTTATGGGTATCATGGTCGACCCGCAATATGGTGGCGCGGGTATGGACACCATTTCCTACGTGCTCGTGATGGAAGAACTTTCAAAAATAGATGCCTCCGCTTCGGTGGTTGTTTCAGTAAATAATTCGTTGGTATGCTATGGCTTAGAGAAGTATGGCACCGAAAAACAAAAAGAAAAATATTTAAAACAGCTGGCCAGCGGGGAGAAAATTGGAGCCTTTTGTTTGTCGGAACCCGAAGCTGGTTCAGATGCTACCTCGCAACACACCACAGCAGTTGATATGGGCGATTACTATCTGCTTAATGGAACCAAAAACTGGATCACTAACGGCGGAACCGCTTCCACCTATCTGGTTATTGCGCAAACGAATCGGGAGAAGGGGCATCGAGGCATCAACGCCCTTATTGTTGAAAAAGGAATGGAAGGATTTAGTATCGGTCCCAAAGAAAATAAACTAGGTATTCGCGGGTCTGATACACATTCGTTGCTATTTACAGATGTAAAAGTTCCTAAAGAAAACCGAATCGGCGAAGATGGTTTTGGCTTTAAGTTTGCTATGAAAACGTTAGATGGAGGCAGAATAGGCATCGCCACACAGGCTTTGGGAATTGCATCTGGGGCATATGAACTTGCCTTAAACTACTCGAAAGAACGCAAAGCATTTGGGAAACCGATTTCTGAACATCAGGCAATTCAATTTAAGTTAGCAGATATGGCTACCGAGATTGAAGCTGCTCGTTTGTTATGCTTAAAAGCTGCTTGGCTCAAAGATCAAGGCTTGCCTTATGGCCAGGCAAGTGCGATGGCCAAATTATTTGCTTCGGAGGTTGCCATGAAAGTGACTGTTGAAGCCGTGCAAATCCATGGCGGATACGGTTATGTAAAAGAATACCATGTGGAACGTATGCTCCGTGACGCTAAAATTACACAGATATACGAGGGCACTTCTGAGATACAAAGAATGGTTATTGCACGCGAAATTTTAAAATAAACCGCTTTGGATAAAATTGTCTTTTTTGATGGTGAATGTGGGCTCTGTAATCGGGTAGTAGATTTTTTTATCCGTGCGGATACCTCGAAGACACTTTATTTCTCTTCGCTGCAATCACCCTTCGCAATTCATTTTTTCAAAGAGCGAGAAATAAATATCCAGTTAGACACGATGTATTTTTACCACAACCGACAGATTTATGATCAAAGTGCTGCCGTCAAGCAGCTTTTTTTATGCCTAACTGGTTATCGGCACCTAGTTGGCCTACTGATAGGTCTGGCTCCCAAAAATTTTGCAGATGATGTCTACAGAAAAATCTCAAAAAATCGCTTTAAGTTTTTTGGCAAAACCACCTGCAGAATACCCAGCAAAGAAGAGAAGATGCGATTTTTGGAATATTAACTGATACGCTTTAATAAAAAAGAATCTGTCCGTAGAATTTTTCTACGGGTTGAATGATAGTAGGGGCCAATCAGCAACATGCCTCCTTTTATAGAGGACTTAAAATATAGTTGAATGACACACAACAAGAGAACCCTCGCCTCCGGAAAGGGCAGGGTGAGGTCGCTTCTCATCACCCACATCAAAACACTGGTAGGCACCCATCCGCCCAGAGCTAAAATTCTACGGGGACAATCCATGGCTGATTTACCGACATTGGATGATGCTTGGTTGTTGATCGAACAAGACATCATCCAGGATTTTGGTAAGATGAGCGATTTGAACAGAGCAGAAATCGCAAACGATATCACCGAAATAAATGCGGATGGGTGCTTTGTACTCCCGAGCTGGTGTGACTCACATACGCATTTAGTTTTTGCTGCTAGTCGCGAAGAAGAGTTTGTTTTAAAGATACAAGGCAAATCGTACGAAGAAATTGCGGCTGCAGGTGGTGGCATTTTAAACTCGGCCCGAAAAGTACAAGCCTCTGCAGAAGAGGAACTTTATGACCTTGCCCAGAAACGACTGGAGGAAGTGATTCGCATGGGAACGGGTGCTATTGAGATTAAAAGCGGTTACGGCTTAAGCCTCGAAAGCGAACTGAAAATGCTCCGCGTAATTCACAGGCTGAAAGAGCATGCACCGATTCCAATAAAAGCGACTTTTTTGGGAGCACATGCCTATCCTGAGCAGTACAAAAATGATCATCAAGCCTATGTAGACTTATTGACCCGTCAGCTACTGCCCCAAATAGCCGACGAGGGTTTAGCAGATTATATGGATGTATTTTGTGAACGTGGTTTTTTTTCCCTTGATGAGACTTCTCGCCTACTGGATGCAGGAGCAAAATATGGCTTAAAACCGAAAATACATGCCAATCAATTATCTGCTTCGGGAGCTGTTGAGATAGGTGTGAAGCACCAAGCACTATCTGTTGATCATCTAGAAATGCTAGATGATCATGCCATCGGAGCCTTGGCGAATAGCGCAACCATAGCTACCTTGCTCCCAAACTGTTCTTTGTTTTTAGGAATCCCTTTTGCAGATGCTCGACGCCTCATACAAGCAAATGTCCCAGTGGCCCTCGCTTCGGACTTCAACCCCGGATCTTCGCCTTCTGGAAATATGAATCTGGTAGTTTCGTTGGCCTGTATCAAACAAAAAATGTTGCCTGAGGAAGCAATTAATGCCGCCACAATCAATGGAGCAGCGGCGCTCGAGTTGTCCCATCAGTACGGAAGTATTAGTCGTGGGAAGAAAGCGAATTTATTTATCACCAAGCCGATTCCATCGTTGGCTTATTTACCCTACTCTTTTGGCTCGAACCATTTGCAAACGATTATTTTAAATGGCAAAGTTTATTAGCATGGGAAAGCTACACATTTATTCACCAAAGGAGATAGCAGACATGACCTCCCAAAGACGGGGCGAAACCAAATTGGGCGAATGCCTGAACATTTTATCAGCCCTATCAGACCTGTCTGCTTCGCCTTCTAAATTCGTATTGGTGGGTTTGCCAGAAGATGTAGGCGTACGCGCTAATTGGGGTATCGGTGGTGCGCATACTGCTTGGGACCCAACACTAAAAGCATTGCTGAATATCCAAAGCACAACGCTGTTTACCGGGAGGGAGATTGCCTTGCTCGGTTATTTAGATTTTACCAGAGAAATGGCTGTGGCAGATCAATGCGATTTGAGGACTGAACTAGGATTGAATCAAATCCGCAAACTGGTTGCCGAAATAGACGATTGTGTTTTCAATCTCATCTTACAAATAGTGCAAGCGAAGAAAACACCCATTATCATCGGTGGTGGACACAACAACGCCTACCCTATTTTAAAAGCACTATCCCTACATCATCAACAAGCAATCAATACCATCAATCTAGATGCACATGCCGATTTTCGAGCGATGGAAGGCCGGCATAGTGGCAATGGGTTTAGCTATGCAATGCATGAAGGCTATCTTTCCCAATATGCCGTCATTGGTCTTCACGAAAATTACAATTCACACCCCCTTGTGAGCCAATTGTCAAACAATACCCAGCAAATTTTTTACTCATTTTTTGAAAATAACCTTCGGAAACAAATAGCGTGCAATGACAATTTTGATAAAGCACTGCTGTTTACAAGAGGCATTTGTGGATTAGAAATTGATTTAGATTGCATGGCTGGTGTTTTATCTAGCGCGAGCTCTTTGACTGGTTTTAGCGTCGCGCAGGTGCGGGAAATGATTGCACAAACCGCTACCCAAAAAATGGCTTACCTACACATCGCCGAAGGCGCATCCGAATTGAGTGATGGCAGAAAAGAGCCTTTGATTGGAAAGTTGATTGCCACACTCATCAGCGATTTTGTAAAGGCTCAACAGTGAATTTAAAATTCCCAAATTTTATCCGGACATATACACTTGTTGAGTTTCACATCCCGATCATTTGCATCTGTGATTTCGTCAACTGGATCGAAAAAAGACAAACCTATTTTTTGGGTATTCGGACGACATTGAGCTAAGAAGCGATCGTAAAAACCTTTTCCATACCCCACCCGATGTCCTTTTTTATCAAAGGCAAGCAAGGGCACCAATACAAGATCAATCTGCTCGACAGGAAATAGCCTACCTCCAATAGGTTCGGGAATATCGAATTTATTTTTTTTCAAAAGAATTTGCTCTGGGTCAAATAAAACATGCTCCATCTCGTTCTTCTCAAAGTCAGTTCGCGGAATAATGATTTGCAATTGAGGGTACTCCTCCCTCCAATAATTAATCATGGAGAAAGTATCAACCTCATTATGTTTCGCTATTGACAAAAAAAGATGGATGTTTTTATAAATACCCCAGTCCATTTTAGCAACCTGACCCATCATTTTAACATTCAAAACCTCGTATTCCGATTGAGTCAAATCAAGCCTTTTTTGCAAGTAGTATTTACGTATCGTTATTTTTTTCATGTTTTTAATCGTTTTTAGTAGGCCTGAAGCGATCATCAGCTTGAGCTATTGGAAACTCTAACAAGCACATTTCACAAATTTTCATTTTAGTTAAAATATAGTCGATTTAATTTGATTAAAAGAGATATAAATAGTAAATTAGGGTATATCTAAGTTTTTATCGGGACTATTTTTTAGAAAGAATCAAATCGAACATTTAGAGATTAATTACTTAAGTGGTTGTTTTAAAGTGAACCCTCCCATATTTCAAATTTATTGCATTTAATGATGATCGGGTGGTGTTCCAAATATTCTCTTCGATAAAATAAATATCTGATAATACGTCTTTTATGGATGTTTTTTGAATAAAAAAGGTTCGAAGATAAACAGAAGACAAAGCACTTTAAGTACAGCATGAGGGTTTAAAACCCGAAAACAAATGAGTTGTATGAGAATTTTGAACAGATGCCAAAACTCAAGATTATGATTTCAATTTTATCAAGAAACTCCAGCGATGTAATCATTTCTGCAGACAAACAGTTGATTCGTAAAGAATGCAACAAATTTTTTATAAATGCACACAAGCAAAACAATTTAACTTGGCTAAGGGGCACGATACTTTGTTTGATTATGCTTACAGCTTCTCTTGCAAAAGCACAAGTCGATTACACCATCGTTAAAACGGTAAACAAATCGATTGTAAATACTTCCGATGTACTTACTTATACCCTACAAGTGCGGAATACGGGGCTGGGCGCAACCAACGGATCTGTAGCTATTATTACAGATGTTTTACCGACTGGATTAAACTTAGTTGGCACTCCAATATTCACCCCAACAGCCGGATCACCTACTGATTTCCAATACAAAAAATTAAGTAATGGCATCATCAATATGTCGGTTAATTTGCCACTCAATGCCTCTGGAGTTATTACTTACAGCGCGATTGTTAACTCAGCAGAGGAACCTAGTATAGTAAGTGCAGCAAGCATTGTCGCCCCACCAGGCTTTACCGACCAAAACCCCAATAACAATCATTCCACCACACAGGTTTTTGTCAAACCTGTACTCACAACCTCCAATGTAAAAGTTCGTTCAGGAACAAAGGCAACAATAGATTTAACATCGACTCCCAAAAAACACCCTGTAGCCTATATATGGAGCGCCGCACAGAGCAGTCACGCCACCGTGAATGGTTTTTCCGATGGCGAAGGAACATCCATTAAACAGATATTAACTGCAAAAGGATTATCTGGGATAGTAGCCTACTCTATTATACCATCCGTGACAGTAAATCGTGTGCTTGCTGATGGTTCTATTGGTGAAAAAATAGATATCGCTGGCGACCCAAAAACAGTTTTTGTAAATGTGGTTACGAATCCAGCATTCGCATTATCGCCTAAACTTCCTATCGCCTATGGCTCATTTGCTGCAAACCTAGCCGATCCAGCAATCATTGGGAATAGCACCAACATTGATTATTATCAATATTTCGATCGTACGGGTAAAATAAACCTAACAACAACCAAGGTACCAGCTGGCGATTACTATGTCGAAGGCTACTCCAAAGCAGGCTACTCCTCAGGCCGAAAATTAGTCCATATTGCCGCTGGGCCACAGCCAACACTCGTAATGACAACTGACAAGACAAGTCTAATTGAAGGAGAGCATGCGCATATAACACTTAGTTTATCCCCATCTACTGTTATATTACAGGAAGACCTATCTATTACATTAAATTGCGACCACAATCAGTTCAATTCAAAAAAACAAACAACACAAAAAAATACATTTCCATTAGACAAAATAACGCCACAATCAATTGCTTGCAACATGCCCACTACTGTAACCATCCCAGCAGGGAGTACCCAAGTAACAATCCCAGTAGAGACCTTAGCAGACAATATTTTATACAATGATGAGCTTTTGACAGTAAAGGCCGAGAATCCAAATTTGCGCGCAGTAACAAGCAAATTATCCATAGAAGATGCGACCTCACTAAACCCAGACAATTTGGTTATTACTGTTGACGGTGGCACCATCGATTATAATGGTACCCTAAAAACGGCAGCAAGGCTTCCCCGTGGTATAACAACAGCCAAAGACATCACCATTGCACTCAGCGAAGACAGGGATAAAAGCAGTCTCGGTAATTTATCTAAACAACCATCATTTCCGTCAAGCGTAACTATTCCAGGCGATAGCAAAACTAATTTTACTGAATTTGATGTTTTAGCATCAAACCCAAATGAAGATCCAGCAAAATTAGTGTTGAATGGCACGTTTATTGACTGCAAAGTTAATGCAGTACCAATTGCTATCCTAAACCCCAAAGCATCTCCCAACGGACAACTGACTGCCAGCAGCACTAATATTTATCGTATCAATAATGTTAATAGATATTCAAAAAATGAGGTTCAAATTGTTAATCGCTGGGGTGTTCTGGTATACCAAGCCAAGGGGTACGACAATGAAAAAGTCGTATTCAAGGGAAGATCTAATCGAGGATATATCTATGATTTACCAGGAGGCACCTACTACTATGTAGCACTGCTTTTCGACCAAAAAAAGAAGGACATCTTAAAAGGATCTTTCCAGATTAAGAGAGAAGGTAGTGAAAGTGAACAAATAGGCGAGATTTATCTTAATGAACCAGAAGCAAACTCCCTTGCTGGACATATGTAAAAGGCAGATATGTGGTAACATTGGCTTATTTTCCAGAAGAGACTGTCTCAGAAAGGCAGCCTCTTTCTAGTTTTGAAGAAGTTTCTTTTTCTGGCCATCATAGTCAAACACATTTATCACCCCACTATCTAGCAACGATTTTAGTTTGTCCAACTCATCGGCCACACTAAACGGCGGGGGACCATTTTTGAGCATTTTTTCTTTTTGGCCATCATACTCAAACACGTTTATCGCTCCCCTATCATGCAACGATTTTAGTTTGATCAATTCATCAGCCACAGTAATTGGAACATATCTATTATCCCATTTTTGACCACGATCAATACATTCACTGAGACTACAGGGCTCTATTTCACACGAATAAATGGCTCTTTCTATTTGTACAGAATAGGTCGCCCAATCATCTCCTTTCAAAAGGAAAACAATCTCAGGCCTATCTCTGTAAATGAAGAGGCTATATTTCTTATTTCTTTAAGGGTCATCTTTCTGAAATTGGCGCGCCTAAGTGGATTACCTACAGTGGAGTTACCCAAATAAATAAACAGAAATGAACCATCAGGTGCAGAACCATTACCTATTTTTACAATATCACCTATATGATACGTAATACCATTGCTTGCGGTGTATTGCTGCTGTGCATTGGCCTGCCTCACATCCATCAACGCCCATAACGAAACAAACAAAAAGATGATTTTTTTCATTTCCATAAAGTAAATTGAACAATTTATTTTCATATAACCTACTGATTACTAAACTACTGAATTTATTTTACAAAATACCCCAATACAATTACATTTCGTCACTTCCTAACTTTCGAGAAGCCTTTCTTTTTGTTTTCGATACTCCCACGGTCTTATTTCACCATTATCTAATAGCAATTTTAGCTTGAGCAACTCATCTGATACACTAAAAGTACCTGGACCATTTTTAAGCACTTTTTGTTTTTGTTTAGTATACTCTGACATCCATATTGCTCCATTATCCAACAACCATTTTAGTGTAAACAACTCATCAGCTACACCAATAGTACCAGGACCATTCCTAAGCAGTTTCTGTTCCTGCTCCGTATACTCTGACATCCACAATCCCCCATTATCCAACAAGGATTTTAACTTGATCAACTCATCAGCTGTACGAATACGATTAGTATATTTTGAATCAGAAAGGGTTACTTCACATGATTTGCAAGGCTTTATTTCACACGACTGAATGGCTCTCTCTATTCTTAAAGAATAAGTCATAAAGTCATCCCCTTTTACAACAAAAATAATCTCAGGTTCGTCCTGAAAAGGAGGGGTCAATCTTTTTATTTCTTTTAGGATCATCATTTTCATAAAACTACCACAGCTATTCCCATCACCTATGAGAGAGCTACCCCAGTACACAAATCGGAATGATCCATTATCTCCAGAACCTTTACCCAATCGTACAATATCACCCACGCGATATATAATACCATTACTTGCGGTGTATTTCTCCTGTGCTTTAATTTGTTTTACATGAACCAATATCAGCAATGAAGCTGATACAAAAATCCATTTCCCCATATGTTTAACTTATTTTCATTGGCTATAATATAAAGCTATATTCTAATAATTTGCCATTGCTCCAGCTAGTCTGAATACTAGGGGCTCATTTAATCAAAGTCTGAGGCTTCGATCAGCGAAGTCAAAAAACAAAAAATCCCTAACCTGTAAAGATTAAGGATTTTTTATTTCAGCGGTCCGGACGGGACTCGAACCCGCGACCCCATGCGTGACAGGCATGTATTCTAACCAGCTGAACTACCGGACCATTTAAACCATAATTGTACTTGCATTGAAGCAACCTGTGTTGGGACAGGCAAGGTACATTTTTTTTGTGATCCCGCTGGGACTCGAACCCAGGACCCCAACATTAAAAGTGTTATGCTCTACCAGCTGAGCTACGGAATCATTTTTTTAAGAACTTCTGATCAGTGGTTTCCCTGAAAAGTGAGGCAAATATAGGGTAATAAACAATACAGTGCAAGATTAATAAACAATAATTTACAAATAAAACAGATCCTATTTATAATCAAGCTATTAGAATTCAACAATTGTGGTTTATATTTAAACAACTGAGCCATCCTTCATCTTTTCTGCATTTTCTGCAAGCTGTAAAGCATCAATAAATTCTTGAATATCGCCATTCATCACATTCGGCAAATTGTATATGGTTAGTCCGATGCGATGCTCCGTTACCCGACCTTGTGGATAATTGTAGGTGCGAATTTTTGCAGATCGATCACCTGTGGCAACCATTGTTTTTCGCTTTTTGGACGTTTCCTCCATGAGCTTGGCATGTTCGATCTCATAAATACGGCTACGTAATACGGATAATGCTTTATCAAAGTTTTTAAGTTGTGATTTTTCGTCCTGACACTGTGCAACTACTCCAGTGGGAATATGTGTCAAACGCACGGCCGAATAGGTTGTATTGACCGATTGTCCGCCCGGTCCCGACGAGCAAAAGAGATCTTTTCGAATATCATTCATATTGATCTCCACATCAAACTCATCCGCCTCGGGCAATACCACTACCGAGGCTGCCGAAGTGTGCACACGCCCCTGTGTTTCGGTATCAGGTACACGCTGCACACGATGTACTCCCGACTCGTATTTCATTTGACCATAAGCCCCTTCGGCCAAAATATTAAAGACTACCTCTTTGTATCCACCTGCCGTACCTTCCGTCACATCAACTACCTCTGTTTTCCAGCCCTTACGTTCACAAAAGCGGGTGTACATGCGGTACAGATCGCCAGCAAAAAGAGCAGCCTCATCACCACCTGTTCCACCGCGAATCTCCACAATGGCATGTTTTGCATCTTCAGGGTCTTCAGGGACAAGCATCAAACGAATTTGCTCTTCCATATCCTTCTGTCTTTGTAGGAGCTCATCCAAATCCATCTTCGTCATCTCCCGCATCTCCTCATCTTTTTCGGTAGCCAAAATATGCTTATTGGTTTCAATATTGCTCATCACATTACGATAGATCCTATATTCATCTACAATCTTGGTGAGCCCCTTGTATTCCCTATTTAACTGAGCAAATCGCTTCATGTCACTCATGACATCGGACGTACTTAATTCAGCTTCAACTTCTTCCCAGCGCTTTTTTATTAATTCTAGTTTTTCTAACATATTTTTCACGAAATTTTATCGCAGAATTAACAAATTCTGCAAAATCTTTCAAAATTACAGCTTTTTTACCTAATCTAATTGTCTGAACTATGATTTTTCACTGGTATACAGTTTTTTACAGGCGTTCAAGAGATCACTCCGCTGAGGTCGTTTGATTTGAATGATTGATGTGATTTTTAATGGTCATGAAGCTATCACAAGCTGAATTTTCTTCATTTCTGTTTATTTTTCAAATGGTACTTCAGGAGATCGCTTGGCTAAGGTGCACTAGTGTTTGTTTTTTGGGCGGTGTTCAAGAAATCGCTGCGCTTTTATTGATTCAGTGTTTGTGCGCGGCAGCTCATGATGGTTTCAAGCGCTTAACGCTGGTTCTCAAAATATCTCAGCTCCAAATTAACCCCATCAAAAACAGCGTAAGAGGAATAATTGATCCATTCCCCAAGGTTCATGTACCTGCTATTGGAACTTAAATGAATATCCAGAGGCAGGTGTCGATGCCCAAAAATTAGGTAATCAAAATGCTCTTTGGCCAATATTTCTTTGGAATAAACAATCAACCACTCATTCGCTTCGCCTAAAAATTCCTCTTTTTTAACATTGGCAACGCGACTTCTCTTTGACCAGTTTTGTGCAATTTTAAAGCTCAAGTTGGGATGTATACGCGCAAAAAGCCACTGACAAAAAGGGCTTCTGAAAAATGTTTTTAAGCGCTTGTACCCAAAATCACCTGGACCAAGTCCATCTCCATGGTGCAAATAGAACTTCTTCCCATTTCGCTCTAAAACTAGCTCATCCGAAATAATATTCGCGCCAAGTTCCTGCTTAAAATAATCAAACATCCACATGTCATGATTGCCTTTAAAAAAAGTCACTTGGACCCCAGCGTCACTTAATTGTGCCAATTTGCCTTGCAACCGAATAAATCCCTTAGGAATGACGGAGGCATATTCGAACCAAAAATCAAAAATATCACCCATGAGGTAAATCTCCGAAGCATCTCGTTGAATCAAATCAAGCCAGCGTACCACTCGAGCCTCTCGCTCGCGACTTGCGGCATAATTATGTGCTCCCAGATGAAAGTCGGATGCGAAATAAATCTTTTTTTGCGGGGATGGGATTGGGTTCAATGTCGTAGTATATAAATCTGTGCGTAGTACTCTCCATACACCGCGAACTGGTGAAACGCGGCAGGAAAATGCAGGGGCAGGGCTGCTGCCCCCGTTTATTTCTAATTTTTGGAGTAATTTCCAGTAGGCTTACCGATCACTTTATAAGATCCGGAACCTGCCAAAATAGCGGCCATGGTTTCTCTCTCAGAAAGTATCCTTAGCGCTTCTTTTAGCTCTTTATCGTATTGAAAACTTTGTTCAAAACGACCGTGTTCAAAATAGTATCTGCTCACTATTTCATTTTCAAGAATTTCTTTTATTTCATTTCGAAACTGATTTAAGTCATTTTTTTTGCTGTGATATACCTTTGCTTTGAGCGCATCAAACTCCACTTTTATCTCGTCAGACTTACCCTCCTTTTTGACCTGCTCCGCTAGCTCATTCAATGCCGCTTCGGTTGGGGTATCATAGTTATAATCTTTCGAGGAGAGATACGTCATAAATTTTTCATAGGCCGCATCCCCTAATTTGAATTTTTTAGCTTCATCAATTTTGGAATTTTCTGAGCGAAATTTGGTAGCATAGTCAAAAAGAAAATCCTTATTAACCAAAACCTTCGTAATGGAGTGATAGTCGACTGGTTTTATGAAAACATCTGGATAAATCCCATTCCCATCATAAACTGAACGACCGGCCTTTGTTTTATATTCTTTCATCAGCGAATCAGCAACCTTTGTTGCATCGCCATCGGCTTCTCGGTGTGCATAATCCAAGGCTTGAATACATCTTCCTGATGGGGTATAATATTTTGCTATCGTGATCTTCACCAGACTATTGTATGGCATATTCATGGTTTGTTGGACCAAGCCTTTTCCAAAACTGCGCTGCCCTAGGATAACGGCACGATCTAAATCTTGCAAAGCTCCTGCCACAATCTCAGATGCCGATGCAGCCCCCCCATTCACTAATACAACTAATGGCAAATGTGGCTCTAGAGGATCTGTGGTGGTTTGATAAATAGTAGTTTGATTTTTATGACGCCCTTTTTGCACCGCTACTTTTACATCCCTGTTTACAAAAACATTCACAACCTTAATAGCTTCAGACACCATTCCTCCTCCGTTATCGCGCAAATCCAACACTAAACCTGTCAACTTATTTTTCTGCAACTCAAGCAAAGCATCTGCTACTTCTTGTCCAGCGTTTATTTGAAACTTATCCAATTTGATATATCCAACATGATCGGATAATAAGCCATAATAAGGAATGTTACTCTGCCTGATGTCTGCACGAATCAGATTTTTTTCAATGGGTTTTGAAACCCCCATTCTGCTTATCAATAATTTTAGCGACGTATTTTGGGGACCTTTGAGCATCAAACTGGCTTGATCTGGTGACTTATCTTTCAAAGAGACATGATTGATTGCCAAAATCTCATCGCCTACCCTCACATCTGCTTTTTGTGCCGGAAATTTTTCAAACACCTCACTTATAAATACCTTTCCATTCCGAGTTCCAATTTTCGCCCCAATGCCATCGTACTCCGAACTCACAAATTTTAATTTAAAATCTTCCATCTCCGATTCTGGCACATATTGCGTATAGGGGTCTAATTCATTCAGCATGGCATCAATCCCTGTTTTCATTAGCTTAGACGTATTGACCTCGTCTACATAACTCAGATTGATTTCTTTATAAACTGAAGCAAAAATGTCTAGATTCTTCGATACCAAAAAGAGATCGTCTACAAAGGCAAAAGAAAGCATGCCCACACTAACAGCAAATACGCACATGCCCCTTTTTAGGCTAGGATAGTTTTTCAGCTTTTCCATACTTCATCCAATTACAACAACTATCATTAAAAATACGAAAATTGCGCATTTAAAACTAGAGGGCTATAACAAACTAGCGGAGCGATCTCTTGAACACCAAAGAAACCGAGCCTAGCGAGCTCTTGAGTGCTATTAAAAAGCTAACACAAACGAAAAAACAATAGCGAACCTTAGCGAAGCGATCTCTTGAAGTGCCATTTGAGAAATAAAACAAAGAAACTTTAGCGAAGCGACTCTTGAGTACCATAAAAAACAAATAAAAGCACGAAAAAATCTAAATCTGCCCTGGAGAGGGCTGGGGTAAGGCTACACATTTGTCATACACCCAAACCACAAGAGAAGTAAAATCTAAAGCCTGTTGTTATCGATGTTTGCAAGACCTTTTTTGAGCGTGAAAATCACATAGGCTCGATCACGGTGCATACGGTCCATTAATCGGGTAATTAATTCTTCTTCTTGCCCAGCCTGATACGACAAGACCTCATCACTGAGGTGATTATATTTGCGTTTCACTTTTATTTTTAAACGCTCCCATTCCAAATTGCTAATACGAATATCTGTCATGCTTCAAATTTGCATAAATTAAATTTGATCGGAAAAAATTGAGTTTGTTTAAACTGAGCCCACTTACAAAATGGCGATAAAATTTCCAGCTTGGACTAAATCAGCAGGACCTATGGAAAATTTGTTGGTACGGCCTTGGCGCAAATAAGTATTACCAGGACCTGAAAGTTTGATAGCATATTGGCCATCTCCTCCTACAACAGAAGACTTCATATCTCTTTTATTTAGAAAAATTACATCTTCCTCCAAACAACTTTGATTTGGGGATGGGCAGAAATAGCAATACAAATCATCACTGAGTTTATAAATGAGTGTGGCATGTGCAATACCTATGATCATGCCTTTGTATGATGGATTTGTAAAAAAATTATTAAAAATATTTGAGTGAGCCAAAAGGCTACCCTGTACGCTATCAAATGATGAAGGCAAATGTAAAGCTCCTAGCCCCCTGGCTAGAGTATGATCAGTTAGACAGTTTCTTGTTACATCTTTTTCATTTGGAGCTTCAACAGCTAAACCTATATTCTTACGATCTATTTGCATCCTATTCCAGTTGTTCTCAATGATATCAACCTCACGATAAAGGCCCATGTTAGTCAATATGATTTGCATACAACATGGAAAACACGAGAAATGAAAAGCCATTGTTTTACATTTAAACTTAAATCCTTGATATCGATGAGTTTTCCACATACCCTACTTTTTATTAATTTATAAAATCAAAATATTAATAATACATTAAAATAAAGTTGCAAATATACGAATAAAAATAAACCTATTCAACACAGCGCACATTGGGCTCCAA
>CAIOLR010000209.1 GCA_903859135.1 uncultured bacterium
AGGAACTGTAAGAAAAGATAGCCTCGAATGGTTGATTCAGAATGGCAACGAATGGGTAATAGATCCAGGTCTGATTTAGCAAAACCAAAAAGTTGTTCAACTGATTGACGCGTATAGTAGGGACCTAGAACATCCCCCGTTGCTATTATTTGAGAGCTAATCAGCATGAATATGCCCGCATCATCAAAACAAAACTGATCGATTTCTTGATCATTTATTCGCTCTTCTTCGGATTTTGTCCCACGGGTTTCGATCCACTTATCCAGGTCTTTTGCCTTTCTCTGCGCATCCAAAATTATATAAACTTGCACTGGCTGATCATAAAGTTTTGTTTCATGCCGTTCAATAAATAATGTTCTCTTACCATAGCGAAAGGCATTATTCATGGACTCTAACTTTGCAGCATGTTGACGAATCATAGTTTTATAAAGACTCCTCCCCGCTGGTAAACGCATTAAAAAATCAATTTGTTCAGTGCGCAAAAAATTAATATTTTCTTCTGAGCAATATCCTGAATCGACCAATGCAAAACTTTGCTTCACTCCCATAGTTTTAAGCTCATTTATCGTCGCGCGTAGTGTGCTGATATCGCTAATATTTCCGGGTACATACCGGTAAAAAAGGGGTTTTTTGGTAATTTGATCGACGACGCAATGAAAGCGAAATTGCATCTCGACCCCACCATCGCTATACCCCCAAGCACTCCAATCTGATTTAATATTATTTGGTAGACTCGTAGCGTCAATGATAACGTTTTTAGCGCCACCACCGTCTTCTTTAAGGTATCGTTCAAAAAATGAACGTTGAACTGATTCTTCACCCAAAGAGGCAAGTAGCCGCGAAATCGATTGAGATGTGAGCTTTTCTGATAAATTTAGGCTGCTAAGGATATTTCCTGAAAGCCAATGATCGCAGTGGTACATTGGGCCTGGTTGGCATAATCTGTAGGCCATCAATGAAATAAGCTCTGGATGTTTTTGAATAAACATTGCTAAAGGCTCATAAATGGCCGATTTCTTAATTGATTCCTTTACGAAAAAACCATTTCCAAAGTCCTGTATGAGCCGCTCCTGTTCCTGAGGTGAGAAATTCGGTTTTGGCCCACTTTTTCTAAGAGTAACACCTTTTGGCAGTACTTGATTGTTCTCATCCACCACCCCTAGATATTTAGAAAATGACCGTGATTGTTTTTTCTCTGGATCCCACTTTGATTCCACCTCATAAGCATAAATTTTCCCGTTTTTCATTTTTTTCTTGCGAATAAAACTCATGGCTCGTGCCTAATTAGTTGTTATTTATAGGCACGATGATAATGAATGTTAATTTGATATTAAAGAGGAAAATCTTAATGAGCAGATTTTTTTTGAAGTAAAGGATAGCCGATAAATATCTTATCGGCAACACAGCTTAAGCGATGGTTATGTAATAACTAATAAGTGATTTGTTGGTTATCACCGCTGAGAATTACAGATATTGTTCATCAGGGGATGCATCGTGCTTAATAACTCTTTGGGAATTTAGGATGATAGCATCGTGCATTTCTAATTCTTTTTCGCAACTCATCAGATTCTTCTTAAGGTAATAACATTTATGGCCTGCTTTTGGGCAGTTCTCCAAAACGGCAAAGATTTCATAACCGTGGTTAAGGTAAAAATCCTTTGTTTGATCAAAAGCATACAAATGGGCAAGCTTTGCACCCATGATTCTTGCTTCATTTTCTACTTTACATAAGAGATCCCTACCAAGCCCCTTATTTCGAAATTTTTCATCAACAAAAAGCACACCGATCGAGACCACTTCCCCAAGATAAAAACAGCTTTTGATCCCT
>CAIOLR010000210.1 GCA_903859135.1 uncultured bacterium
AACTTTTGCTTGGTTTGATAATGACAGAAGACTGTGTAGAAACTATGAGCTATTGATCGATTCTGCAGAATATATGACCAAACTATCCGCTATAAAATTATTGTTGAATAAAATTTAAACAGGCTCTTAATCGGAAAAAATACTACTATAAATGAATGAAATAAAAATTGCCATTGGTGCAGATCATGCTGGGTTTGAATACAAGCAATCGCTAGTTAACCTTCTGGATAACTACCAAGTTAAAGATTATGGTACCTATAGTAAAGAAGCCACTGACTACCCTGATTTTGCCCACCCTGTTGCCTTAGCAGTTGAAAAAAGGGAATTTGATTTTGGGATATTAATTTGTGGAAGTGCGAATGGGGTGGCTATTACTGCCAACAAACACCAGGGTATTCGAGCAGCTATTTGCTGGACGGAGGAATTAGCTCAGCTTGCTCGTGCGCATAATGATGCTAATATTTTATGCATTCCTGCTCGCTTTGTATCAGTAGAAGTAGCTCAAAAGATGGTTTTGAAGTTTTTAAACACCGTTTTTGAAGGAGGTAAGCACGCCATTCGTGTCAATAAAATAGATTGCTGAGCAATTATCATGAGCTGCCTCTCGTAAACTATGCATGATTAACGGGCTCATGATAGCTTCATGGCCGAAAGTGCCATACGTATTTATCATCTCCACTTAAACAAGCCATGAATAGATTTTTATTTTCAGTAATAACACTGCTTTTTTTTTCTATACAGACATTTGCTCAGGACACCGTTGCGCAGAAATATGCAGGATATATTACGGCTGATGATGCTCGTAAGCATTTAACCATCATCGCTTCTGATGCATTTGAGGGTCGCGAGACTGGAAAGCCTGGAGCAAAAAAAGCGGCGGATTATATTGCTGCTGAGTTTGCAAAATTGGGCTTAATTGCTCCTGTTGCTGGATCGTACTTCCAGAATGTACCACTAAAAGATCCAGCTTTAAAAGCAGTCAATGTGATGGGATACTTAGAAGGCTCTGATCTGAAAAATGAAGTGCTAATTTTTTCGGCTCATTATGATCATATAGGCTTGAATGCGACAGGGGTCGATCGGATAAACAATGGTGCGGATGATGATGGATCGGGTACAACCGCCATTTTAGAAATCGCAAGAGCATACACGCAAGCAAAAAAAGAGGGTAAGGGGCCACGAAGAAGCATTTTGTTTTTGACGGTAGTGGGTGAAGAAAAAGGACTTTTAGGTTCCGAATGGTATTCCGAACACCCCATATTTCCACTAAAAAATACCATTGCCGATCTCAATATCGATATGATTGGTAGGGTGGATCCTGCGCATGAAAAAGAACAGAATTACTGCTACCTCATTGGCTCCGATAAGTTGAGTACTGAACTGCATGAAATCAGCGAACAAGCGAATACGATCTACACCCAAATGGATATCGACTATAAATACAATGATCCAGATGATCCAGAACGAATTTATTACCGATCAGATCATTATAATTTTGCAAAACATAATATTCCCATCATTTTCTATTTCAATGGGGTTCATGAAGATTATCACAAGCCAAGCGACGAAGTCAGTAAAATACAATTCGACCTTCTCGTGAAGCGTGCTCAGCTAGTTTTTTATACTGGATGGGGCTTAGCCAATCGCGATAAACGGCCGGTGGTGGATGTTGTGAATGATATGCCAGCGCGTCGATAAAATAGCCTCACCCCAGCCCTCTCCGAAGGAGAGGGAGTGAAATTTGATGCACACTTAATTCCCTCTCCTCTGGACAGGGTTAGGCTTCCACCTTTTATATTGATTGATCAAGCCATTCGTAGATGCGTCATGTGCTGAAATGGGTTCATCATCTGCTAGCTCAGGTAATATTTGATTGGCTAATTGTTTGCCCAGTTCAACGCCCCATTGATCAAAACTAAATATGTTCCAAATTACGCCTTGAACAAATATTTTATGCTCGTACATCGCAATGAGTGAGCCCAAAACGTGGGGTGTGATTTTTTTTACAAGAATAGAATTTGTGGGTCGGTTTCCACTAAATATTTTGAATGGCTTTAGTTTGGCTATATCATCCGCACTTTTTCCAGCTTTTTGTAATTCGATAATTACTTCTTCTTCCGTTTTGCCATTCATCAATGCCTCTGTTTGTGCAAAAAAGTTGGATAGCAATATCTCATGATGCTTGCCAATGGGATTATGACTTTGTGCTGGGGCAATAAAATCGCACGGGATCAGCTTGGTGCCTTGATGTATCAATTGATAGAAAGCATGCTGGCCATTGGTGCCTGGCTCGCCCCAAATAATGGGTCCTGTTTGGTAGTCGACTGCATTTCCATTGCGGTCGGTCGATTTGCCATTACTTTCCATGTCCGCTTGTTGGAAATAGGCCGCAAAGCGATGCATATACTGATCGTAAGGCAAAATAGCATGACTATCTGTACCCCAAAAATTGACGTGCCAAATGCCTAAGAGAGCCATCATCACGGGAATATTGTTCTCAAAACTGCTTTTTTGAAAATGTGTATCCATTTGATTGGCACCGTCAAGTAATTCGCGGAAATGATCGAAACCTATTCCGCAGGCAATACTGAGCCCGATGGCACTCCATAACGAGTATCTTCCGCCCACCCAATCCCAAAAACCAAACATATTCTCGGTATCAATCCCAAATGCTGAAACACCCGCTGCGTTTGTCGATATCGCTACAAAATGCTTGGGTACATCTGTCGAAGAACCACCATTTTCTAAAAACCAATGACGTGCCGAAAATGCATTGGTCATGGTTTCTTGTGTGGTAAAGGTTTTGGAAGCAATCATGAACAAGGTCGTCTCTGGATCCACTTGTTTTAATGTTTCTACCAGATGAGTGCCATCAATATTTGACACGAAGTGTAATTTTAGATGATTGCCATAAGCCTTGAGTGCCTCTGTAACCATGACCGGACCCAAATCAGAGCCTCCAATGCCAATATTGACGATGTGGGCGATGGGTTTACCTGTATATCCCTTCCAAGTCCCAGAAATAACTTGTTTTGAAAATGCCTCCATCCGATCTAAGACAGCATGGATGTCTGGCAAAATATCTTTCCCATCAATAGCTAGACCACTTTTTTCGGGTTTGCGTAAGGCTGTGTGTAGTACGGCTCGATTTTCTGTTTCGTTGATTTTTTCACCGCTAAATAAGGTCTGAATGGCTTCTTTTAGCTTGCATTCATGAGCCAAATGGATCAACAGTGATCGCGTAGTTTCGTTGATGATGTTCTTTGAATAGTCGACAAGAATATCCTCATGTTGGATAGAAAATTGACGAAATCGATCGGTAGATTGCGCAAATAAATCGCGCAAATGGGTGTGCTTAATTTCGTGGTGGTGATCTTTTAAATCACGGTATGCTTTTGTTTTTGTAAACCCAGTTTTTGGTAACATCGTTATCGTATTGTAATTTGTTTATCAGTTAATTCGAGCTTTGTCCGTAGCATGTTTCTACGGATTAGCAAATGGAAGGGAGGCTTCAGACTCCCCGTAGATCATGATGAATACGATTGAGTAGCTAAATAATACATCAAGCTTTCCTGAATTTCTTCCTCCGAGCAGTAATGATCGATGCTACACTGCCCAATTTTGTTGAGTAATGAGCAATTGATCTGACCCAAATTGTTTTTTTTATCATTTTTCATGATCTCCATCAAATCCAAAAATGAGGATTCTTTCAAATCATATTTTGGATAAAGAGAAAAAATAGTTCGTTCAATCTCTATAAAATCAGCCTTGCTTAATTCATTTTGCTGCATCGAAAGATAACCTTCGCAAATAAACCCGATCGCGATTGCTTCGCCGTGTAGCAAAGGGTTTGGGTCATTTGCTAGCGAATAGCTTTCAATCGCATGCCCTATCGTATGACCAAAGTTTAAAATTTTACGTAGACCTTTTTCAAATGGATCGGTTTTTACCACTTCATTTTTGATTTCGATGGAGCGATAGATGATTTCGGGAGTGACCTCATGCGCTTGTATCTGTTGTACTTGTCTGAAAAATGTTGCGTCGTAAATAAGTCCGTGTTTGATGATCTCTGCAAAGCCCGAACTTACTTGTCGTTGATCGAGCGTTTCTAAAAATTCAGGAATGATAAATACGGCTTTTGGTTGGGTAAATGTGCCAATGATATTTTTGACGTGATCCAGATCAATCCCTGTTTTTCCGCCGACAGATGCATCTACTTGTGCAAGTAGGGTTGTGGGGATCTGCACAAAATCGATTCCTCGCTTAAAGGTAGACGCTGCAAAGCTGCCCATGTCGGTCACAACGCCACCGCCCAAGTTGATGAGTAAGCTGTCGCGATCAGCTCCAAAATCGAGCAATGTTTTCCAGATGCCGATGCAAAAATCAATATTTTTGTTTTCCTCGCCAGGATCAATCTCAACGACATCAAAATCGACTAGGCCTGTTAAGGTATCTTGTAAGGCAGGTAAACAATATTGTTCGGTATTGGTATCGACCAACACAAATACCTTGGAATAGGAATTTGTAGAGAGGAAATTTTGCAATTCTGAAAGACTGTCCTCAAAAAATATAGGATAATATGAACTTTGAATCACTCTCATTTTACAGATACTGTTTTACCATGATACTCAACCGTATCTCCACGTCTAACTTTGAGGCGTTTGCGATAGTCTACTTGGCCATTATATTTTACTTTTCCCTCACTGACCACTAGCTGGGCCTCGCCACCAGTTTGTACCAAGTGGGTCGCTTTCAGCAATTGTATGAGGGGTATAAATTCTCCGTTTAATGTAAAATTGAGCATGGGACAAATTTACATAAATGGATCTTGTATGTTAATCACATACGAATTTTATCTTTGTACCTATGCAACCACTATGAGCCGCCGTTCACAAACGAAGAATTTAGCTCATGGTAGCTCTGTATGGCCACCAGAAAAGAAACCAACTAAATACATGCAAAATATAAAAACAGATTCATCTCCACGTATACCCTTATCGTTTGAGAACACAAAAATTGCCTTTAAACACCAAATGGATGCTGATCTTCAGCGAGCGTATTGGTTATTTAAAATAATCAATGTTAATTTTTTGGCCAAGATTGGCCCTTCAATAACCAATTTTGCAATAAAAATTGGTCTGCCTATTCAGTCACTCATCAAAGCAACTATCTTCCGCCATTTTTGTGGTGGTGAAACCATCGCTGAATGCGAGTCGGTGATTGGGGTTTTGGCTAGGGGAGGAGTGGGCACTATCCTAGATTATTCGGTAGAAGGAGAAGAGGATGAGTTGGTTTTTGATGCCACTTGTGAGGAAATCATCCAAACAATTAAGCGTGCCGATGGCGATCAGCGTATTCCACTCACTGTATTTAAGGTGACTGGCTTGGGACGATTTGGCTTATTAGAAAAATTGGATGCAGGCCAAGCGCTGTCCCCATCCGAAAAAGCAGAATTTGAACGAGTGAATAGTCGTGTGGATCGTATTTGTAAAACTGGATATGATGCAGGGGTTCCTGTGATGGTTGATGCTGAAGAAACATGGATACAGGACACAATTGATAGTTTAGCCATTGAAATGATGCGCAAATACAATCAGAAGAAGCCTCTTATTTTTAATACCTATCAGCTGTATCGCCATGATAAGGTAGATTCACTCAAGAAAGATATCTTGTTGGCGCAGACCAGTGGTTTTATCCTAGGAGCTAAACTCGTGCGTGGTGCATATCTGGAGAAAGAATGCAAACGTGCGCAAGAATTAGGCTACCCATCGCCCATACAACCCAATAAGCAAGCTACCGATCAAGCTTACAACGAGGCTGTTCAATGCTGTGTAAACAATATTGCTTCGGTAGGTTTTGTGGCAGGTACACATAATGAAACTAGTTGTAAACGTTTGGCCGATCTTTTAAACGAGCATGGAATTGCTCACAATCACCCACACGTTTATTTTTCTCAGCTTTTGGGAATGAGTGATAACTTGAGTTTCAATTTAGCAGACGCTGGTTACAATGTCGCCAAATATGTTCCATATGGCCCTGTTAAGGCTGTTCTTCCCTATTTGTTTCGACGAGCACAAGAAAACACCTCCATTGCAGGACAAATGGGTCGCGAGCTGAAACTGATTATACGGGAGCGAACACGACGTCGTTTGCAAAACTGAAGTTTGATTAACACAAACACCACTTTAATACACTAGCGCATTTTAATCTACGCTTGCTCTGGTGGTTTAGGCCATCTTCGAGCGCCTTGACGTTGTAGTGGTGATGGCCCCAAAATTGGCGTATTAACCCACCTTTTAGCACCTTGACGTTGCAAGGGAGATGGATCAAGGTTATTTATGGGTGGCGGCGGTGCAGGACGCTGTGGAGCAATCCTTGCTATCGGTGGCGGCGGTGCAGGACGCTGTGGAGCAATCCTTGCTATCGGTGGCGGCGGTGCAGGTCGAGGTGACCAAGCTAGTGTGGGTGAAGGATCACTTGTAGGGTGTATTGCCTGTGTATTGTGAGCTAAAGTGTCGATCGATACCCCATCATAGTCGTCGTCGCAATTTTTAAATTCTGTAAAACAAGAATTTCTTTTTAATAGTTCTGTTAACCGAGCAGGGATCGCTTTTGTATCGCGCAATTTGCCTAATATTTTTGTGCTATCCAGATTTGTTTTTAAACAAGCATATTGAATAACAAAAGTGACGAACCTAGTACAGTATGTAGTGAATTGAGGATCTTTTCGTAAAAATCCATCCATTTCTCTTTCTAGTTCTAATGCATCTTTAGGAGGCTTCTTGTTTTTTAAAAGCATTGTTTTTATAAGAATATCAAAATATATTGTTTTATCAGCTCCCTGCAAAGCATATGGAATTCGGGTTTTTTTGTACATCATGTCAGCTACTTCTGCTATTTGCTGAGCCAAATTTGAGAAATTATCCTTGAGACGGAATATTCGATAGTCTTCTACATCATCAAAGTAATAACCAATATTACTTGAGTGTAGACCATCATCTCCACCAGAGGAATGAATGATTGATTTTGAATCTAAACCTATAATTCCCCCATGTACAAAGTTTGAGTACTGTATATTCCCCGTTAACTTTTGAGCATATCTAATTTTTTTGTGACCAATAGTATCATGAACTATGAATATGTCTCCAGGATGCAACTGATTCTCATTTATTGTTAGATGTTTTTTTTTAAATAGCCTCTTCATACTAATTGTCTATTACCTAAAATATGTAAATAGTCGGTCCTCAAAAAGTGATTTTTAATTTTTGGGGATAAAAAAAAGTGCAGGCAGAAAAGAATAAGTCTTGA
>CAIOLR010000211.1 GCA_903859135.1 uncultured bacterium
AAAAGGCAAGAAATAGAATCCAATAAACACTAAATCCTGTCCAAGGTCAGCTAGTAACGACATTTTTCCTGTTTTTAAGAAATTAATAAACACTCATCCCAATTCGGTTCAAAATCAGCTACGGCTGCAATCAGTGCCAAGCCAATACCCGCGATGCCTTCGAGCAAACCCGTACAGTTTTCGTAGGTATGTTCCTGCTCCACATTTCCACTCCACGCTTTATAGCCTGCTAAACCATCCTGGAAAGTAGCTAGCTCGAGTGTTTTGTTATACCAAAATAAGGCTGCTGCTTTAAAAATTTCGTTGTTTGTGTCCTGATAAAAACGGTTAAAAACATGGGCTATTCCAGCCGATCCATGACATAAACCCGCATCAAAGACTTTGTTTTCGTTTAAATCCTTTCTTGTTGCACTATAGGTCATTATTTCTAAAACCGTTGCGTTTAGCATCGCATCATCAAACACTTGAACCACTTGCCATAATGCACAGCATACACCCAAATCGCCATAACACCAGGCCAATCGAGTATCTTTTGCAGTTTCTATATCCGACCCATGAACAGAATAGGCATAATAGGTTTTGTGAATCGCTGGATCTTGCATATTATCAAGCAAAAAGGCGACAATGGCTTCGATTAAATTTTTGGATTTATCGGGACTAATATTGCGCTGATAGGCCTTCAATAGCAACACTAAAATACTCGGTATGCCGTGCGATAGACCTAAATTGGTGCTATCCTCGAGTTGACCTGCTGTGTAGCAATACTGCCATTTCTGTTTACCATTTTCGTCCAGTGCGCTTAACTGATCAATAAGCGTGGTGATGTTTTCGCGAATCGTCGGGGTCAATTCTTTTTTCAAAAAGTACAAAGCTGCCCCGAGCGAACCGTGCATGTAATCATAATTTCCGCGTTCCATTTCACCGAACATATAGTTGGAAACCATGGGGTCAATGTCAGATAAAATATCATCGGTATCGATATCGATAAATTCATGTGCCCTGGAAAATTCAGTGGCCCAACAAAGTCCCGAAATGCCACTTGCAAACGTAAAAGTGGGTGATGGATTGGCTTCAATGCCATCGTAGGCATTACTCAACAAATTTTCGGCCCTATCTAAATGGCTCGCTTCTTGCGTGAGTTTAGCGTAGTACAGAAAGAACAAGGAGACGCCTAAATCGCCACCGAATAAGTTTTCTGGCCCTGTAGTATTTGGATTAGCCAATAGGGCATCTTTGATTTCGTGCAGTTTTGAATAGATGGATTCTTGTGTGGATTTTGTTGTGATGAGCGGGTGCCAGGTCATTTGAGGTTTTTAGCGTTTATTATTGGGTAATCATTGATGAATTAATTAGTGCTCCCTCTCCTTCGGAGAGGGCTGGGGTGAGGCTTTACTTGCTATGCATCCGCTGCAACCGTACAACCAAAGCTCCCAAAGCAAAAAAGAAAACACTATACAGCATGCTCCAGTAAAACATCTTATCCATAACAAAGCCATCTCCATTTTCAAAGTCAGTCGCAGCTTGAAAAGAATAACTGTAAGGAAACAGATGGCTGTAGCTTGAATACAACATGGAGGTTCCAATAACTAGTAGCATCAATGGGACGCCAGCGTATATAATCACGTTCTTAAAGCAAGCATTTAGCAAAAGCTGTATGGGGATAATGCTCAAGTTGAAGAAGAATAGCTTCACAAAAAATGCGGTAATCAAATTTGTAATACTATAATCTTGAAAGTGCATAAGCGGATAAAGGATACTGCAAAGCTTGCCACTAATGAATATGAAAGAAATGGCAAGAAGCAAAGAGATAAACAAGCAAAAAATGAGAATGATTGCCTTGCTGCAATACAAGTAGATTTTTTTGGGTGGCAGAATAAATAACTGCTTAGTGTCGGCTGGTTGCTGTTTCGTTTCGTGGAGTTTAAAACAGATGATCACCATTAAAATAGGGTATAAAAATTTATAACTCTCAAATGAAAATGAACATAATGGTCGCCATGGATTTCCACCCAACCCGGCTATGCCTGCAGAGAAGAGTTGAATATTTATAACCCACGAAAGCATAGTAATGATCAATGGTAAAAGTATCGATGCGCTAAGAATTTGTGTATTCTTGGTTTTTGAAATTTCGGAGATTAAAACATTTTTAAAAGATGTTTGCATATAAATTCTTTTTGTAAAGTGTTTGTGATGATTCTATGTATTTCAAG
>CAIOLR010000212.1 GCA_903859135.1 uncultured bacterium
CCCATCCCAAACCGAACCGCCAGGCGAATTAATTCGAATATTGATCGTATTTGCCGATCCTTCTATTTCTTGAAAATCACGAACAAACGATTTTGCAAACGTGTCATCGTTTGGGCTGCCTTCACCGATCACGCCGTAAATATGTATTTCGGCGGTTTGCTCTGGTTTGTTTAGTTGTATCGAGTAGAATGGTGTTCGCATGGGGGTTGTTTTTGATACCCCAAAATTCAGTTATAAGCTTAGGACGCGAAAGGACAGGCAAAACAGCTGTGATTTTTTTGCTTAAATTTGTACTTAAATGAAGTTGAACGATTCAAACAGCATAGCGAATGGGTTGGACGAACAGAATCGTTCTGCTATTCTTCAATTAATAGACCTAAAAATAGAGGACGATATGGAAAAGATTTTAGGAAAGATGGACGCAAAGTTTGCCCATATGGAGGAAAGTATTATCACTACGCGTTGGGTGATAATTGCTGCTGGATCAATAATAACGATCCTATTGGCTATTCTGGCTTTGAAATAGCTTGATTCAGCAACGATTTAGTTTTTACTAAATTGAAATTTTTCGCAAGTTGGGATTGACTCTATTTTTCGAGGCGTAACATTTTTCCAGATTTTTTTAGCCTCAAGGGTCAACTGATCTAAAAAACTGGGTTTTGGTTTTGCCCCGTGGTAAGCCATTCGATCTACGCGACTGACCTGATAGGACATATTTACGTATACTTTGACCTTTTTATCAAACTTTTGAATTATTTGTAGCTCCCCCTCCAGAAAATCACCATTTCTCAACTCCCCCAAATCTTTAACACTGCTTAGGTACAAGCTAGTATCTATTATTTTGGCGATTATCAAACCCCCATTAAAATAAAAAGCCCCAATTAATTCCCCCTTTTTCAATGGATGAATAGGGTATAGGCGCGCGCCTTTCACAATGAGTTTTCGTGTCATTTTTTCTTAATCTTCATGAATATCTATCCCTAAATCTATCTGCAAAGTTAGATATGGGGCCCGCCACCATCGATCTGCAATACTTCTACAAGCCTCCTTGATTTTTAATTTCTCATCATTAGATAATGCTAAAGAGGGATTGTTTTTTATTTTTTCTACCTCCATATTGAGTCTTGCTCTCAATGGCTTTAGCAACGTTGTTCGTTCTAGTAGCCGTAATTTACTTTTTTCGACCTTGTTAATTTCGAAAATTAGTTGAATGATTGTTTCCATGGTTTTTAATTTTTAGTAATTATTGGGATTTTCGTTATAATTAAACCGATACTGCGGGGCTCGTTTGATTCACCAAAAAATTAAATTGATACCCATTTTTATGCTTAAAAAGCTTGCCCGTGGTAGACTCTTCGTCTAGCAAAACTGGATTTTGTGGTTTTCCAATAATATGTACTCGTTTGTTATTATCGGTGATGCGTAATACGGCACGTTTTCCAACGAATGGAAGTAATTTTAACTCTACCTCATCACGAATCATGTGGATATCAAAAAAGCCAGAGTAAGTGTAAACAAGGCCGTTGGGATCATCTTTTGTTTTTCGTTTTAATTCGGCCATTTCGCCAGCAATTGGGATACTTTGCCATGATTTTCCCGTTTTGAATTTCGCGGGCTCCCAACTCTCAAAATCGGTATGGTAAGCTATTTCTATATGGGCGATACTGCCAATATTATCCCCCTCGAAAACCTTTATTAGACTCATTTTTTTTTAATTAAAAGGGATCATTAATTGAAATGCTTTAGGAATGGATACGCTTTTGTATGGTTCATCGCTAAGATGAATACGCCTAGGAATGGGTAACCAGTCATCTGTAGAAGCATACGAAAGCATCATTGCGTATTCGTGCTCAGTGCGCGCATGTAATCGCTTGTTTATACGTTCGCGTTCGCGAAAATACCAGCGTTTCAAATTTTCAAAGGGTAGATCATCCTCAGAAAAACCGTATAGATCGATAAAACGACGGATATTGAAGTCAATAACGTGATCTGTTGCATTTGGATGCTGGCACCAGCGATACATTTCTTGGCGGATAAGGAGATCGATCGCGTGAGAAAAACGTTTGATATCCTCATTCGTCAGGTAAGCACCTAAACGATCTAGGCTATTTCTGCCTATTGTGATGTCATAGGTCGCGCCTAAGTTTAGTTTTTGAGATGGTCTAACTATTGATGGGTCTTTCTTGTCAAACTTTTTCAGCATGCTGCGAAGCAAGGTGCTTGCATAGTTTCGATCGAAAACGTAAAGTGAAGGCCCATACTGAACTTCTAAATAGCAACGTACATACGGGTAAACAGGTATACGAATAGTACTAGTCATTAATAGAAAAATAGGTCATGTAAATATATAGTCAAAAAATGACATTTGTGTCATTTTTTGACTATATATTTATTATTTCTAAAAAAATCTATTTTTAACTAATCTAGAGGGTGTAGCATGGATTTAAAATAAAAGTTCAGGTGTCTCAAGAAGAATAATTTGATCTTTAAGTCTCTGGATAAGGCTTCATCATGTGTCTGGTCGCTGACCGCATCAGAGATATCTAAAAATAAATCTTCAAAGTCTTCTAATTCAAGGCCTACTTCTTTACATGAATTTAAAAAGCTAGATAACTCTGTGGTTTTTAGTTCTACAGATCGCGCCTTGTACTGCATGCTGCTTTTTTCTTGATTTTTGGTAGTTAACATAGTTTAAAATTTGAATCATTTAACCTTTTGAGGTTTTTTCAAAGGTTCTAATTAAAAATCATATTTAAACTACGTAAAACATGTGCAAAAATCACGTAAAAACTACGTTAATTTAATGCTATGTCTACGTTTAATTTATTAAAGAAAAATAATTCTTCATTTAATGAAATACGGAACTTTTCTATTAATTCCTCTTTGGTAGAAACATCTATTTTATTACGCATATTTTCAGTGTGTTTTTCAACTGTTCGTGGCGAACGGCCTATGGCTTTTCCTATCGTTTTATAATCCAAATTACCACGTAATAATTGTCTCAAGGTCACCTTTTCCTTATCTGTGAACCCAAACAATCTACAAGTTTTGTCAAATGGGTCATCTTGATAAACAAAATCTGCATTTGTTGCTGTCCGTAATAGATCAGCAACATACTGTTTCGTTTTATTGTCTATTTTTAGGGTCGCGACGTTTGCTATATTTTTATCAATATAAAGCGCTTTTATTTTTTTTAGTTCTTGATCCTTCTCTAGGTAAGCCTTTTCTATCCATTTGTCAAAAAACCAATTAGAAATAAGAAAGGGTACATTTAGAAAAGCGTCGCACACCCATGTAGGGGCATCTAAAAAAATACTAATGAATGGCACGACAACCCATAATGCCACGTTCATAACAATTAATAATTGTTCTTTCAGCAGGTGTGTATCCTTTGTTTTTTGATATCGACTAATTATGACTCGCAATGCATCATATATTAGGATTAAAAAATATGAAACTGGTACGATAAGCATGAATATTCTTACCTCCATCATATTTTGTCTAATAGGGTAAACTGCCCCAAAAACAATCAACACCGGCACTAGTATACAAAAGGCACCGTACTTTCCATGCCATTTTAATGATGGGAAATTAAGCGTTTTGTATAAATACAATGGAAAATAACCAGCTAGTACGTAGCCAAATCCTCGACCAAGAAAGAATTGAAGTGGCAAGGGAACTTGAAAATTAATGTAGAAAACTTGAAGAAATAATTGTTTAGCAGTGCACAAAAACAGCACTACTAAGAAAATGAGTTGCCAATACTTTTGTGCTCCAGTTGGGCGCGAGGCATAAAACTTTGTGTAGCAATACAAGAGGACGCTCTCTGCAAAAAGAATAGCAAATGTGACGGGATGAAGGTCAAGTCCGTAAAAAGAAAAGGGCATAAGTATTTTTTTAACGATGTGGTTTTTTGTGAGCCGCAAAGCTAAAAAAATACTTATTTAGATTTTATTGTATATAAATCTTGTAGACTATTGTTTAATCATCACCTATTAATAGGTGATCAACTGTTGGTCTATTACTTGCGGTAAATCAATGAATTCATATTGTTGTGTACGCAATTGAGGCTCAAATCCAGCTTCTCGAATAGCATCTTGTATACCTTGCGATGTAAAACGATGCGGGGCACCTGCTGCCGATACTACATTTTCCTCAATCATAATTGACCCAAAATCATTGGCTCCAGCATGTAAACATTGCTGGGCAACTTCTTTACCAACAGTTAGCCATGAGGCTTGAATGTTTTTTATATTGGGCAGCATGATGCGACTTAAGGCAATAGTACGAATATATTCGTCTCCAGAAACTTGGTTGGTAACGCCACGAACTTTTTTTAGAAGTGTACCATCATCTTGGTATGGCCATGGAATGAAGGCAAGAAACCCCTTAGCATGTGCGGGCTTTTCTTCTTGTACTTGACGAAGCCAAACTAAATGCTCAAACCGTTCTTCGATAGTCTCCACGTGACCGAGCATCATGGTTGCCGAGGTTGTTAAGTCTAATTGATGAGCCGCACGCATAATATCAAGCCATTCTTTGCCCCCACATTTCCCCTTGGAAATTATTCTACGAACGCGATCATTTAGTATTTCCGCTCCAGCTCCGGGCAAAGAATCTAGTCCAGCTTGCATCAAAGCGGTTAAAACCTCAGTATGACTTAAGCCTTCTAGTTTTGCAATGTGTGCGATTTCGGGTGGGCCAAGTGCATGTAATTTTAATGAGGGGTACGCAGATTTTAATTTTTTAAATAGATCAACATAAAAATCCAATCCTAAATCTGGATGATGCCCCCCTTGCAATAATAATTGATTGCCACCATAACGAAACATCTCTTCTATTTTTTGCTTATACGTTTCGAAATCAGTGATATAACTATCTTTGTGCCCAGGTATTCGATAGAAATTACAAAACTTGCAGTTGGCGATACACACATTGGTGGTATTCACATTTCTATCAATAATCCATGTGACTTTTCCATGTGGAACTTGTTTCTTTCGAAGTTCATTGGCTACATCCATCAGCGTTGCTGTAGTTGCATTTTTAAATAAAAAAACGCCTTCTTCTTGAGTGAGAAACTCAAAATTAGAAGCACGATGTAAAATGTCTGAAGTATGCATAGTATGCGTAATCTTGGGAGTATGTGGCAAAAATACGCATGTTATCTATTTTATTTCTAATATTCTATTAATTTTTTTAATCCTTGAAATACTGGTCAGACAAAACTGGTTTTTCTTCTTCATATTCCATACCCATTTCCGCATATTTTGCCTTTAGCTCGTGCCTGGACTCTCGTCTTATCAGGTCAATGCCCAGTTCGTTATATTTAAATTGAAAACATCTATTTTGTTTACCTCCAAAAAAACGGCGAACACGTGCGACAAAGCTTTTAATATCGCTTTCCAGATATTTCTCTAGTGTGGCTTTATCTAACATGTTAGGATCTCGGCGTTCTTGCAATGTTTTCGCATAATCGTGGTAAATATCTTGTACGCGAAGAAATAAATAGCCATCCTTCAGGATGAAATGCGTATCCTCAACCAACTTATAACTGTTAAACAAATGCTCTACCACATCCCAAAATTTGGAAGCATCATCAGACCCTTTCAAGGTGGCAAACTGGTTGATTAAATTATGTTTTACATCTTCTTTAAAGATCGTTAAGTTAAAGGGTAATACTACTTGGGTAGCTATTAATTCTGCCGTGGCTATAAGCGTGGCATAATTCATAAATAGCCTCTCGTCTACCTCATTGTTATTTACAGCTTTAATGAGCTTTTTTTGTTCAACCTCAAATACAGCTTTAAATTGTTTGTCAAATAATTCTCGATAACGCAAAAGCTCGACGGTGATACCGCTCAACCCTTTAATCTCTAGATCTTGAAGTTTTCTAAACTCCACTCGCTGGGTTTCTGTGAAATTGGTTTCTTTTAATGATATCAGCAGACAACGCGTAAAAAATGCATTTTCAATGGTCGGGATTTCCTGCCCCGAAACAATACAGGCCGAATTAATAGGGGTGCTCTCCGTGTTAAAGGTGTTATCTTTTTTGCCTCGTTCGTAGCCTATGCGGTCAAATATATTTTTCAGAGACTCGATAATTTTAGCCGTCAGGGTGTTTTTATACTCATCCATCCAAACAAGCCCGTTTACAAATTGGCCCATTTTACGCATAAATCCCACTACTGTACTGGCACCTCCTAACATAATTTGCTCTTGTGGCTCACCGAACATCCGCATCAAAGACCCTATCAATGTTCCTTTGCCTGAACCCCGCTTGCCATAGACGAAGAGAAGCGGGAAACGTTTACCAATATCTCTAAAAATGATATCAGAAAATAGTGCCATTATATAAAAGACTATTCCGATATGGCCTTGTTTATTGTAAACTGCTGCGTACTGCTTGGCCCAGCTGGCAAAATCTACGCTGGAACGCTGATATACGAATTTTTTGTAGTTCGCAAGCATATCTTCTTTTTCCAAAAAGATATTTGACAAGGCTGGAATAAAAAAGTTTTGAGGATGCATTACGCCTTTCCCATCAGTCAAATGATGTTCTACAATTCCGTAATCGTCGATGGGGATAAATACATTGTCAACAGTATCGTATATTCCATTTGCAAAAGCATAAAACTGCCCTCTTTTGTGCCAGCCCAATTGCTTGACCAATTTAGTTGGACGTTCTTCTCGTTGTAATTTGTCCTGCAGGCGACACAAATCGGCTTCATTGCCTTTGAATATAAAATTGCCTCTTCTTGCTACTACTTTTTTGAAACTTACCAAGGAAACGAAATCGTCTGTATTCATTTTGAAAACTGCAATGTGCCCATGAATATTTGACAGCTCTATGAGCCGAAAGGCTTCTTCCTCCGAAGTACCGACGTGGTAAAGTATCTTCATCTTAAAGTTAGATATGTTAACCTTTTTTCCCCTAAGATCTAAACTCCAATAACTGCCCCCACTTTCCCAAATACCAAATGTTAGATAGTCTTTTGTATCTGCCTCATTGCCTATTATTTCACTATAGTCGGCTTCGGCTTTAGCTTCACTAATGGTTTTTGGTAGGGATATTTTGATTCCGTGATTTTTACAGAGGGCGAAAAACTTAGCTGGTGTCTTAAATTTCGCGTTTTTGATGGCGTCGTTAAATTTAGTGTCGGCATCTTTTTCATCATACGCATCATTATACTGTACCGCCCGGTGATACAAATCCCTAGCATCCTCGCCCAAAGTGCTTAACGAAAATCCAACCAGTAATCGATCTTCATAATCGTTTTCAGTAATATCAATTTTACTTTCCTCGATTTGCTCAATGCAAAACAGTACACGTTTTAAATTTTTGAGGCGTTCAAATTCGTGACTACCAGCTTCCCGTTTCGCTTCCCGCTCGATCACTTGTTCGCACGAAGCATTTTTTTTAGGAATTTGTTGGTTAGATGCATCAAAAATAAATAGTTCACTATCTAGGTTTAGATATGCTTCAGGATCATAAGAAGCAAAGCATGCGCGTGGTATATCTTTCCCTGACTGATCGACAATTAAAGAAGCTGTTTCAAAAAATTGACCTAATGCTAAGAAGCTTTGTCGGTGTAAATTCGGTTGAATCTTTACTAATACTTTTAAGCCATTTCCACCTGGCGAACGGAAACAAGCGAGGGTAAAAGGCTGCTCACAGATGTAACTAAAATACGCCTCAGTATCAATATCATCAAAGTCCAGACAGATGATGCCACTATGTTCGATCAAACTATCAGTCAATCGTGCTTTGAACCGCCCTGAAAAGGTGAAATAGTCTATATGGTTTTTGATCACTTTCCGTACGTGCGGATCGCTTGAGGCGCGTAAACGCTCAATCTCTTCTTTGTATTGATCACTTCGAATGAGGCTGATGGCTGAAGATACATCCATATCAAGTGATGGAATTTTATTGGCAATACCCTTCCTGTAAAATGAGAATGTTTTCATTTTTTAATATTTTTTTTGGGATATGAATACTTTTTTTGCTATTGATTTGCTTTTGCTAGAGATTCTAGGATTCCTATAAAATGATCAGGATTACTAAATCGTATCACAGTTGTGCCACTATTGCGAACTTTCACGTGGATAGCAAATTGATCAGGGCCTTCGCATTCTACTTTTGTGACCCGTAAAGCGTGGGTGCGGGATGGGGTGCTTGGTGTAGCATAGGGGATGTGTTTCTCGGTTTGCATGAGATTTTTGGTTATAAAATAAAAGCCCAAGTCGCTGCAAACCGAGCCGAATAAACGGAAGTTAAAGGACTTACACCCTATCGCTTGGGCTTTATTTTGATTAAGAAAATTTGAGGGAAATTGCTTCGCCTCGGTTTGCACTTCAAACGTGCGATTATTTTTCGGGAAATGCAAATACATTTTTTTCAGGCGCTTAATTGTTCTAGGATGGGCTCTATTTCTAAGTGCTCGAATTCGAGCACTAATAGATCTTGAATGATTCGAGAATACTCTTCTTTAGCCTCTAAAGAAGAGACTAGGGTTTGTACTAGTTTCTCATAATATGCATCTTCAACATCAAAAATTGAAATACGATCCCAGATTATTTCTATTTCTTTTTTGTTTTTATCTAGTTTTTCGAGCAGTGTGGCTGCAGTTTCTTGGTTAATCATATTTTGAATGGTATTTTTTTTATAAAATGGCTCACATTGGGTTTAAAATCGGCGGGGTATTTAAAGACTTCAATTGTAGCCTCATTTAATTCATCATTGACAATTAGGTATTTGCAATACTTAATACTGCAAATGATGTATAATTGATTTGCCGATAGAATTGTTTCCTGAGTTTGGGTTTTTAGCGGGGAATGTGCTTGTTTCAAAGTAGCACGTTGCCTGTGCATACATGACGGGCATACGATAGATATCATTGCTTTTCCCATCCCAAAAACGATCTACACGCATCCATTAATGCTTCCAATTTGTTGATATAGCTCATGCGCAACTTGCTTATATGCGACGGTGCTAGCTTAAAAAATTGAATTTCAAGTCTTAAAGCTTCCTTCACTCGCATTTTATCGTCATAAGTTGCGTTTGAATAGGCACCCAAACTATTGCGAATAATAGCGACAGAATCCATTCGCTGGCTAAAATATTTTGCATGTGGATAGGCCATTAGTGCATGGTAGCGTGTTTCACATAAACGCGCTAGCTTGTCGTACAAATCATCTATAGATAGTACTTGTTGGATGTTAAAACCTCGGGCGGTTGGGTTTAAGACAGGTGTCAGTAGTTCAGTTTGCATATTAAACTAAGTTTAATTGGTAAGCAAGAACGGCTAATGCTATTTTTCCTAATGTGCCTGCCTTTTCACTGATTTGATCTTTGTGATAGCGCAGTGTATCCTTAGCCATAAACATCTCGACACATATGTCTTTATCTAATTTTCCCTGTCCAATTCTTTTCAGAATTTCGATTTCACGTTTGTTCAGAACGCCACTTTTTAATTGGATAGAGGCACACAACTTGCCTTCGTAAGGGCATTTACCACGACGGCCACAGTCGTGGTATTCGGAATGGAGCACTAACCCGTCTGCTGTGATATCTGGATTTTTATCAAAACCACCGAAGCGACAAATTATATACTGCCTGATTTGCGATTGAGGATCTGTAATATCCCAATCGGACAAGGCTTTTAAAGCTTTTGGA
>CAIOLR010000213.1 GCA_903859135.1 uncultured bacterium
CCTCAAAGGAAAGTCCTTGAGAAGAGCAAAATAACCCTAAATTTGTTCCCACTTGTACACCTTCAAAGTGGCTCAATTTGTCCAGATTCACTGGCTCACTTTACTCCATATTTTTCAACAGTGTTTACTACCTTCATTTACTTTGTATGCGAGTGGATTTTCTTTTATTATATCTAACAGCTTAAATGTTCGTTGAATAAATGAGTTAGCTACTGTATCTCCAAAATTACGCACTGTATAAGCTAATATCTTCTGGTATGAGCGGTCTGCTTTTTTAGTCCACCTTATTTTCATTGAGTGTCTGTTTAACATTACGTATAAACGTGTCATGGTCTATTAATTCACCATTCTCATATTCTTCCAATCCCAATTCTAATTCTCTTTTTAAGAGAAATCCATCTACTTCATGAGGGCAAATGAGGTGCATTAATTTGATCATCTCATCGAGAGAAAAATCCTTTTTCTTCACTTTTCGGTAATAGGTTGATGGAGTTAATCCAAGCTCCTTGATGATGTAATCATTCTTTAACGGACTAGTTGCGATTAGTCGAGGAATATCACCTTGGATATCCTTTGCTTTGAAAAGTATTTCTGCTATCATTGACTTAAAAAATTACCATATTTAATACAATATACTAAATATTTTTCGTATGAGCATCCTATTGATAGGAGGATGCAGGGCAAATATGCCTTAGTTTTGCGTGAGAGACGATGCATGAAATTCAATACGAACAATATCTCCCATTTTAAGACCTAGTAAGCCACTTGCATTACCCTTGTTGATTGCTATTTCAAGGTGGTTACTAATTCCAAATAAGCATAGTTTTTCTCCTTCGGGTACTTCATTGTAATGCCAGCTTAATTCTGAAATTGACTCGTTTCTTCTGAAGAACAGCGTGAAATTGCGCTTGCGCTGAATTTCGGTGAAAATATTTTTGTTAATATTCGTAATTACGTTTTGGAAAGAGTCTATATAGATGACGCTTCCCCGTATCATATTCTGTTCGATCACAGGATTCAAACTAATTTTCTCTTTTACAGTTTGTACTGGTAGTCCAATTTCGGCCAATGTTCCCCCTTTGGCAAGATGAGCAGCAGCTTTGGCGAGAATATCCGAAAGAGGAAAATGGAGTAATTTAAGATCTTGTAAAATGGTTAGTTCAACGATCTCCGAAGGATTCTCGTCAAATAGCAAAGAAAATAGGCCATTATCGGAGCCTACAAAATAGTGATCACTATATTTTAGTGCCAGGTATCTGGCATTTTCATCAAAAACAGAATCAATACCAATGAGGTGAACCGTCGATTTGGGGAAATAATGAAACGCATTTTTTAAAACAAAGGCAGCCTGAAGAATATTAAAGGCAGGAATGTCGTGCGTAATGTCGATCAAATTTGCATCTGGAAACTGACTTAAAATACTACCCTTAAGTACCGCTTGATAAAAATCCTTGTGTCCAAGATCGGTAGTTAAAGTTATTATAGCCATTTTTAATATCAATATTTATTGTTAATCTTGTTTTACGAATCTGAGTACAAAGATTGAGTTTTAATCCTGAAAAATCTAAAAACAGCTACCTTGAACGAACTAAAATTTATCATGGACAACATCAACCCTGTTACTGTATGGGGTTCAAATAATGAATACTTCGAAATTACCAAAAAGCATTTTCCGAAGATAAAAATTGTAGCTCGGGGCAATGAGGTCAAGGTACTCGGTGATGAGGCTGAATTGATGCTTTTTAGGGAAAAGTTTCAAGGCATTATTGATCATGTTGACAAGTTTCAAAGCCTAAACACAACGGACTTAGAACAACTGCTAGATACCAAAATACATTATAATGTGGAGGCTTCATCCTATCTCTTAGAGAAGGGATTGATTGGTAGTAGCTCTGATCCCATTGTTTTTGGCCCGAATGGGATTGTTGTAAAAGCCCGTACGGCAAACCAGCGTAGGATGGTTGAAAGTATCAATACCAATGATGTCTTGTTTGCGATAGGTCCAGCGGGTACAGGGAAAACATATACTGCTGTAGCACTAGCTGTTCGAGCGCTAAAAAACAAAGAAATAAGACGTATTATTCTCACTAGACCTGCGGTTGAAGCAGGGGAGAATCTGGGCTTTTTGCCGGGTGATTTGAAAGAAAAAATTGACCCTTATCTACGTCCTTTGTATGACGCATTGGATGACATGATACCCGCAGAAAAATTAAAATTATATTTGGAAAATAGAACCATCGAAATTGCTCCTTTGGCCTTTATGCGTGGTCGTACGCTAGACAATTGTTTTGTGATTTTGGATGAAGCTCAAAATGCAACCGATATGCAGTTGAAAATGTTTCTTACCCGAATGGGGCCTTCTGCTAAATTTATTGTCACTGGTGATGTTACTCAGATCGATTTACCCAAAGTGCAACAATCAGGCCTAAAAACAGCCCTGAAAATTTTGACCGATATTAAAGGTATTGATATGATTTACCTAAGTGGTGAGGATGTGGTCAGGCATAAATTGGTGAGGAATATTTTGAGAGCGTATGGGGATATTCAATAATTCAGGAGTGTCAGAGATTAAAGCTCGAAGAGGTGCAAAATCGATGTTGAATGCCATCAAGGAAACTCATTTTAGTTTACCTAATCAAACCAATTTTTACAAAGGTAAAGTGCGCGACGTGTACACCATTGCAAATAAATATTTGGTGATGCTTGTTACGGACCGTATTTCAGCTTTCGATGTGGTATTGCCTGAGCCTATTCCTTACAAAGGCCAGGTTCTAAATGAAATAGCTGCCAAGTTTTTACAAGCAACTCAGGATATTGTTCCCAATTGGGTTTTGGATATTCCTGATCCCTGTGTCACGATCGGTCGGGTTTGTGAGCCTTTTAAATTGGAGATGGTGATCCGCGGGTATTTGGCTGGACATGCATGGCGTGAATATCAATCAGGAAAGCGATCTATTTGTGGCATTCAATTGCCAGATGGATTAAAGGAAAATGATCAATTGTCAGAACCGATTATTACTCCTACCACAAAAGCAGCAGTAGGACACGATCAGGATATTGCTCGTGAAGAAATCATAGATAGGGAGATTGTAAGTGAAGCAGAATATCTGCAGCTGGAAAAATATACGTACGCACTCTATCAACGTGGCACAGAAATTGCTGAAAAGCATGGACTAATCTTGGCAGATACCAAATATGAGTTTGGTAAACTAGATGGTCGGATTTACTTAATTGATGAAATTCATACGCCAGATTCGTCTCGTTATTTTTACAAAGACGATTATGAAGAACTGCAAACTAAAAATGAACCACAGCGTCAACTATCCAAAGAATTTGTGCGACAATGGCTGATCGAAAATGGATTTCAAGGTAAAAATGGACAAGTAGTTCCGATCATGACACCTGATGTAGTTCAATCGATTTCCAATCGCTATATCGAATTATACGAGCAAATAACAGGTGATCAATTTATAAAGATTGATCGAGTTGATCATGTAGCAAAAATTGAAAATATTATTTGCGAAGCATTGAGGCGACTGGAATAGACCTTAAAATACTCAAAATATGAAATTTACGATAGACAAACACGAGAAGTACGTTTTATTAAAATTAGACGAAATCAAGTTAGATAGTGAAATATCACCTAAATTGAAAACAGAGTTGATACTGATCAATGCTGAAGGGCAGCGAAACATTATTCTTGATCTTTCCGCTGTAGAAAATGTGAGTGACTCGTCAGATCTCAGTAGTTTGTTGATTGGACATCGGATATGTGAAAATTCAGATGGGGTATTTATTATTACGGGGCTGAATGATCAGATATCAGATTTAGTATCCGTTTCCCAGCTTGAAAATGTCCTTACCATCGTTTCGAAGGTGGAAGAAGCTGTTGATTTAATTTTTATGGAAGAAATAGAGAAAGAGTTAAGCAGAGAATCAAAGTAACAACTTCACCCAGTCCTCTTCATTTGCGACAAGCTTACTGTCTGGGATGAGAGGAATTTAATATTCAGTATGGTTATGATACACCCCAATAGGTCTAATTCTA